>JALWNJ010000088.1 GCA_026995955.1 Gammaproteobacteria bacterium | reverse complement strand
GGTGGGGTTGGGGGTGGTGGGCACGAACACCGTCACCGCCTCGCGCTCGATGCGCTCGGGAATCTCACCCACGAGCTCGCCGGTCTGGAAGGCGATGGTCCACACCCCCTTGCGCGGGTATTCGATGAGCAGCACCTTGCGGAAGGAATCGCTGCCGGCGTTGAACACCGTCTCCATCACCTGCTTGACGGCAGAGTGGATGGTGCGCACCAGCGGGATGCGCGCCAGCAGCGACTCCCACAGCCGCACCAGCCGGCGGCCGGCGAAGTTGGCCACCACCAGCCCGGTCAGGAACACCACCAGCACGGTGAGCGCCACCCCCAGGCCAGGGATCTTCATCCCCAGCAGGGCCTCCGGGCGCCAGCCCGGGGGCAGCAGCAGCAGGGTCTTGTCCATCATGCCCACCAGCACGCGGATCACCAGGATGGTGATCATCAGCGGCACCCACACCAGCAGGCCGGCGATGAAGTAGCGCCGCAGGGCGGACATCATGGCGGGGAACTCAGCCGGCGCAGCCGCAGGCACCGCCGGCGCAGCCACCGGCCGGCTTGCTTTCGCTCTTGGAGGAGGACTCCTTCTCGGCCAGGTTGCGCTTGTTGCCGCTCTTGAAGTCGGTCTCGTACCAGCCGCTGCCGCTGAGACGGAAGC
Source organism: Gammaproteobacteria bacterium (assembly GCA_026995955.1). Lineage (GTDB taxonomy): Bacteria > Pseudomonadota > Gammaproteobacteria > J044 > J044 > J044. The sequence continues at coordinate 870 of JALWNJ010000088.1, read as the reverse complement.
CGGCGGCGGAGACCTGCTTCCTCAAAGCCGGCTTGCCGCACTCGGGGCAATCGGTGAGCGGCTTGTCGCTCATCTTCTGCAGGACCTCGAGCTCGTGCCCGCAGTCCTCGCAACGGTATTCGTAGATCGGCATGGTCACACACTCCTCGAAGACGCAAATTGCGGGCATTATATAGGGTTCGCCCCCCAGCATTCCAAGGTCGGCCATGGACACCCCCAGAACCCTGCTCATTACCGGCTGCTCCAGCGGCATCGGCCGGCGTGCCGCCGAACTCATGCAGGCACGCGGCTGGCGCGTCTTCGCCACCGCACGGCGGCCGGAGTCGGTGACCGAGCTGCGTCAGGCCGGCTTCGAGGACGCATTGCAACTCGACCTGGACGACAGCGACAGCATCGCCCGCGCCGTGGAGACGGTGCTCGGGCGTACCGGCGGCCGGCTCGACGCCCTGTTCAACAACGGCGCCTACGGCCAGCCCGGCGCGGTGGAGGATCTGCGCCGCGAGGTGCTGCGCGCCCAGTTCGAGACCAACCTGTTCGGCTGGCTGGAGCTGACCAACCGCATCATCCCGGTGATGCGCAGCCAGGGTCATGGCCGAATCGTCATGAACAGCTCGGTGCTGGGCCTGGTCGCCCTGCCCTTTCGCGGCGCCTACAACGCCAGCAAGTTTGCGCTGGAGGGGCTCACCGACACCCTGCGCCTGGAACTGCACGGCAGCGGCATCACGGTGAGCCTGATCGAACCCGGCCCCATCGAGAGCCGCTTCCGCGCCAATGCCTACCGCAAGTTCCTGGAAAACATCGACATCGCGCACAGCGCCTTCCGCGAGCAGTACGAGGGCGCCCGCCGCCGGCTGGCGAAGGAAGGCCCGG
>JALWNJ010000087.1 GCA_026995955.1 Gammaproteobacteria bacterium | reverse complement strand
GTTTCTTTGCATGTCGTGTACCTCATCCGCTGATGATAAAGCCGAACGTTCCGCAACCTCAGAGCGGGCCAGGGAAAGAATTACCGTAACCGTGGATACGGCGCGCATCGCTCCGCTGGAGCGTTTTGTGCGCACCGGCGGCGCGGCGGCGGCGCGCCGGCTGTTGTCCGTTTCTTTGGAACAGTCCGGTTACATCCGGCAAATCCCGGAAACCGAAGGCCTGTCCGTGGGCCCGGGAGAGCTGTTGCTGGTATTGGATAACGAAAAACAAAAGCTGGAAGCCCTGGGGGCGCGAACCGCGCTCATCAAGGCTCTGGTGGCCTTTGGCGTGGAATATGAAAATCCCGATTCGGCCCTGGCGCTGCTGAAAAAGGCGCAAGGCCGGGAGGCCGCCCCGTTGGACGTCCGGGATATGACCCAGGTGCTTAAGGGCGGGCGGCAATCGGAAGTGCGCATGGCCCAAAGCGGTCTGGCCGAGGCCTGGAACAACTACCGCCGGGCCCTGCTGGCCTATCGGCGCACGGTATTCAAGGCCCCCTTCCCGGGTCTGCTGGCCGATATCGCCTATAAAAAGGGGCAATGGCTGCCCGCCGCCACGGAAGCCCTGAAACTTTTGGACCTGTCCGAAATCCGTCTGCACTGCGACGTTCTGGAAAAGGAAGCGCCGCTGATCACCTCCGGGCAAAGCGCGGAGGTTGCCTTTCCCTCCCTGCCGCAAAAAACATTCCGGGCGCGTGTTTTTGCCGTTAATCCCGCCGTGGACCCGGAAAGCCATACCGTGCGGGTCACCTTGTCCATTGCTAATCCCGGCGTCCTTATCCGGCCCGGCATGTACGCCCGGGCGCGCATAGCCGTTAAAACATTGCCAAAACGCCTGGTGGTTCCCCGCCGGGCCCTGGTTCTGCGTGATAACCGGGAACTGGTTTTTGTGGTGCGCGATTCCCTGGCCCAGTGGTGTTATGTGCAAACCGGCGCCCGCAACGACCGGCTGGTGGAAATCGTCTCCTCGGAGTTTAATCTCCGGCCCGGAGAACCCGTGGTGGTGGAAGGACACTTTTCCCTGGCTCATAACGCCAGGGTTAATCCCCGCGCTGTGTTCCGCGTAAAATAAGCTGTTTCCTGTTGTTCTTATCGGAAGTACATTGTGCAAAAACTGATTAAATTCGCATTGGACCGCCCCGTTACGGTCAGTATGTTTTATCTTGGCATAACATTGCTGGGTTTGCTCTCTTTAAAAGACCTGCCGGTGGAGTTGTTTCCGCCTCTGGAATATCCGGAGCTGATCATACGAACCACCTGGGAGAAGGCCCTGCCGCGCGAGGTTGAACAAAATGTGACCCGTTACCTCGAAGAAGCGGTGGCTTCCGGCGGGGAAACCCGTTCCATTTTTTCGCGCTCCATGGAAGGGGAATCTCTGATAACGGCCCGTTATCCCTGGGGAACCGATATGCGGCTTATGGCGCTGATGGCCCGCCAGCAATTGGACCGGGTGGCCGACTTTCTGCCGCGCAACGCGGGG
>JALWNJ010000086.1 GCA_026995955.1 Gammaproteobacteria bacterium | reverse complement strand
GTGGTGGTGGTGGCAATCGCCAGCCGCAGACCCTCGTCCAGCGCCTGGCGCAGCAGGCGCTCCACACCGGGACGCAGGGGAATGCGCCCCTCTGCCAGCAGGGCCAGATAGTGCCGCGTCTTGGCCTGATGCAGCTCGGGGATCAGCGTGTCGATGTCGTCACGCTGCAGGAACTCCGGGCGATGGCCGGAGAGATAGTGGCGGATGCGTTCCTTGCCGCCGGTAATGGCCAGCAGTTCGCCATACAGGGCTTCGTCCCATTCCCAGTCCAGCCCATGCTCGCGGAAGGCCTCGTTGAAGGCCACGCGATGGCCATGGCGCTCGGTGTCGGCCAGGGTGCCGTCCACATCGAAGATCAGTGCCTTGAGTTCACTCATGCAGGTCCCTCACCCCATCTCGCAAAGGGGCGCATTCTATCAGCGCTCCGGACTCAGGGCGAAAGCTCGATCAGGCGGTCGCGCAATTGCCGCAGCATGGCATGCTCTCGGCTGTCGGCGGGTACGTGCTCCATGACGAACTCCACCGTCTGCAGCACGCGCCGCCAGCGTGGGCGCCTGGGCACGGTCTCCAGATTCAGATAACGGTCCAGGGTTCGGGTGACGGGGGTCGACTTGTCGATGTACACGGTCCACAGGCCACTGTCCTCGGCCAGATCGATCTTGGTGCGGTGGGTATACTGCTTCCATGCCTCCAGGCTCGCGGTCATCGCATCCACGATCACTACCTTGAACAGTTGCTCGCGATCACCCTCTCCTTCCGTGCTGCACACCATCGGCTCGGATACGCTGCCGCCGGCATCCCGGCCGATCATGGCCTCGCCCACGGCATTGAAGGCGGCATCCAGCGCCTGCAACCGAGCCGACTGCTGCTCGCCCCGAACCTCGGGATGGCCCAGCACGGCATAGTAGATGCGCCCGTCCTCGTAGCAGCTCGCCCGGATCACCGCCGGCACGCTGCGCCCATCCTTCAGCTCGATGAGTTCGTTGAGCTCGCCGTGCTGTCCGCGCAGCTCCTCGTCGGAATACAGCAGGATGCGCGTCAGCGAGGGCGACAGGTCGTCGAGGAACTGCTGACCCTCGTCCAACCCCAGGATCTGCTGCGCCGCCGTGTTGGCGCACAGCAGGCGGCCGTCCTGGTCGAAGGCCACCACCCCCTCGGGGCTGTACTCGATGAGATTGCCGAGGATCGACTGCGCGCGCAGCAGCAGGGTCTCCGTCTGGCGCCGCAGCTTGATCTCGGCTCTCAGCGCCTGGTTCTCCTCGATCTGCTCCACCAGCGAACGCGCGCTCAGATGCGCCCTGACCCGCGCCAGCAGCTCGCGGGTCAGGAAGGGTTTTACCAGATAGTCGTTGCAGCCCAGCTCGAAGGCACGCGCAATGCTCTCCTCGTCCACCCGCGCCGTCACCACCAGAATCGGCAGATGCAGCGCATCGAAGTGCTCGCGGATGCGGGCACAGACCTCGAAGCCGTCGATGCCCGGCATCATCAGATCCAGCAGCACGAGATCCGGCCGCGCCCCCTCCTCGAACAGCGCCGCCAGGACCGAGGCTCCGTCCGCGAAGGTGCGCACCCGGAACTGCCGGGGATCGAGCAGAGTGGTCGCCACGCGCAGATTGACCGGGTCGTCGTCCACCACCCAGACGGCGGGCAGGGCCGTATCCTCGGGCTCGCCCTCGCCCGCCGTCCCTGGCGCCGATCCCTCCGTATCCCGGGAGGTACCGGCCGGCGGCAGGACATCGCGCACCAGGGGGGCATCCGACAGGGCCAGAGGCTCCTCGATGCCTTTCGGCGCCCCCGCCTCGGTGGCTTCGTCACGCGGCAGGCAGAAACGCACCCGCGTGCCATGGCCGGCGGAGCTGCGCAGCTCCATGCGTCCCCCGTGCGCCTGCACGATCTCGCGGCTGATGGCCAGGCCCAGACCGGCACCGCCGCGGTGCGCACCAGCCGTCTCCAGCGGATCGAAGACCTTGGGGATGTCCTCGTCGCGGATGCCGATCCCGGTATCCTCCACCTCGATGCAGACCTCGTCCTCCGCTACCGAGACCGAGATCACCACCCGCCCCTCGTCGGTGAACTTGAGCGCATTGCCGAGCAGATTGAGCAGCACCTGCTGGATGCGCTGGGTGTCGCAGGAGACGAGCGGCAGGGGCGTTCGGCCCAGCCGCAGCTCCAGACCCAGGCCGCGTGTCTCGAACAGCGGCTGCATGAGCTGCACGACCTGATCGAGCAGGCGATCAAGGCGGCAGGCGGCCCGGTTCAGCACCACGCCCCGCTCGCGGGCGGTGGTGAAGTCCAGGATCTCGTCGATGAGCCCCAGCAGCCGCCGTCCACTGGCATCGACCAGGCGCAGGGTCTCCGCCTGCGCCTCGGTCACGGGGCCGCGTGCCCCTGCCAGCAGCCCTCCCACCAGGCCGAGAATGCCATTGAGCGGGGTACGCAGCTCGTGGGAGACCACGGCCAGAAAGCGGTTCTTGAGTTCGTCGGCGCGTTTCAGGTTGCGGATGGCCGCCTCCTGAGCCTCGGCGCGCTCCTGCTTCAGGGCATTGATGCGGTCGGCCAGGGCCAGCGACAGCAGCAGGGCCTCGAGCACCACCCCGAACTGGGCACTCCAGTTGCTGAACAGGTTGACCGGCACCACATCGTAGGCCACCAGCAGGCGCACGCTGCCGAAGGCGAGGAAGATCAGCATGCCGAGCAGGAAGAAGCGCGAGGCGAAATAGCCGCGATGGTAGGCCCAGAAACCACTGAACACGAGGCCGGAAAGGCCAACGGCGGCAATGGCGCTGAACAGGTGGATGGACAGGGTATAGGGCAACAGCAGCGAGGCCAGGGCCAGGAACCAGGCCCCCAGACCAAGCACCTGCCAGAACCGGTACAGGGGCTCACCCAGCACCGGACGCGGGATAAACGACAGCACGAACAGGGCCGAGAACAGCACACTCAGGTCGAGAAAGACCGGCAGGATGCGGTTGTTGAACAGGGGATGTTCCGGCCACAGATACTGCAGCCCCAGCCCGCTGAAGGTGGCGCTGCTGAGCCCGATGCTGAGCAGGTAGAGGCAGAACCAGAGGAAACTGCGGTCGCGCGTGGCCACGAACAGCAGCAGGTTGTAGAACAGAAGCACCAGGATGACCGCGTACAGCACCGCGGCCATCAGCCGCTCCTGTGCCTCACTGGCCTGCCAGGACCCGTGATCCAGCAACCGGAAGCGAGTCTGCAGGCTGCTGGTGCTGTGGATGCGGACCAGGACACCCTCGGGCCCCACCCGATCCGCCTGCAGGGGGAAGGCAAAGTTGCGCGACGGCAGAGGACGCGTGGCAAAGGGGCGCATGTCGCCGGTATCGAAGTCCGGCTGCGTATGCCGGGCATCGAGCCACACCGTCACATGGTCGAGCAGCGGATTGTCGAGCTCGAGAATGGCGCCCCGATCCCGCAGGACGGCCGGATGCACCGGATACCACACCCAGATCACGCGATCGGAAAAACCCAGATTCAGCGTGCCCTGCTCCAGCGGCCTTCCACGGGCGCGGATTCGCTCGAGCGCCGTCGCGGGAGCGAGATCGGTTGCCGGCACGGCAATCCAGCGCGGCATGTCTGCCGTGGTCGAGGCCGGCACGAGGGCGGGCAGCAACAGCAGAAGGGCCATGGCGATGACAAGGCGCATTGTTGTGGTCCTGGCAGCAGCTGCCGGCAAGTCGATCCGACAACCCGGCAATTGATTGTTGTTTTATGGTTTTCTGTTCTTTTCCTGCCCGGATCCGGGCAGGAACACGAAGGCCGCCCTCGGGCGGCCTTCCCTGAAAAAGCGACCTGAGCTCAGGCGCGCAGGATGTCGAGCACCTCCTCGAGCTCCTGGCGCATCTCACGGATCAGCTCGCGGTACTGGATGACCTCGAGGTCGTCGTCCTCGCCGCCGCCGGAGAGCTTCTGGCGGGCGCCACCGATGGTGTAGCCCTGCTCGTAGAGCAGGCTGCGGATCTGGCGGATGAGGATGACGTCCTGGCGCTGGTAGTAACGGCGGTTGCCGCGGCGCTTGACCGGCTTGAGCATGGGGAATTCCTGCTCCCAGTAGCGCAGGACATGCGGCTTGACGCCGCACAGCTCGCTGACCTCGCCGATGGTGAAGTAGCGCTTCGACGGAATCGGCGGCAGTTCGCTGTTATTCCCCGCTTCCAGCATACAGTTCCACCCGAGCCTTGAGTTTCTGTCCTGGCCTGAAGGTTACCACACGCCGGGCGGAAATGGGGATCTCCTCGCCGGTCTTCGGGTTCCGTCCTGGCCGCTGGTTCTTGTCGCGCAGCGTGAAGTTGCCGAATCCGGAGAGCTTCACCTGATGCCCTGCCTCCAGTGCAGAACGGATTTCCTCGAAGAACATCTCGACGAATTCCTTGGCCTCCCGCTTGTTGAGCCCCAGCTCGTCGTACAGGCGTTCGGCCATGTCTGCCTTGGTGAGTGCCATCTGAAGTCAGCTCCTCAGCGCTGCCTGGTGTTCTTGTTCGAGGTGCCTGACGATCTGCGCCATCATGGCATCAACCTCGTCATCACTAAGGGTGCGCGATAAATCCTGTAAAATCAAGCCCAAAGCAATACTTTTTCGCCCGCTTGCTACGCCTTCCCCGCTATACACATCAAAAATATGGCATTCCCGCACCTGCGGCAGGCCCAGCGAACGAATGCTGTCGATCAGCGCCGCAGCCGGAACCGCATCGTCCACGACCAGGGCAAGATCGCGCCTGATCGCGGGATATTTCGACAGTTCGCTGAATTTAGGCACCATCTGACACCTGATTTCCGCAAGATCGAGTTCGAACAGAAAGGCCTTCCGCGACAGGTCGAGCGCCGCCTCCAGCTCAGGGTGCAGCGTGCCCAGGCGACCGATCACCCGCCCGTCCTTCATCACCCGCGCGGCCTGCCCCGGGTGCAGGGCCGGATCGTCGGCCAGGGGCTCGAAGCGCACCGTATCGAGCAGACCACTCAGCCCCAGCAGCCGCTCCACCAGTCCCTTGAGGTCGAAGAAGTCGGCCTCGCGGGCCTCGCGGTTCCAGCCCTCTGGCCAGGCCGCGCCGCTGATCACGCCGGCCAGGCGCGGCAGTTGCAGGATCTCGTCACCGGCCTCGGGCAGGAACACCAGGCCGGTCTCGAACAGCCGCACCCGCGGCTGCTGGCGGTTGAGGTTGTGGCGCAGGGCGGGCAGCAGACCCGACCACAGCGTGGTGCGCATCACCGCCAGATCACTGGAGATGGGGTTGGCAAGCGCGATGGGCGCGCGGTCGGGGGCCAGCAGGCGCTCGACCTCGCGATCGACGAAACTGAAGGTAATGGCCTCGTGCAGCCCCTCGTCCACCAGCAGGCTGCGCAGCCGCGCCAGCGGCAGCTCGGCCTCGGGGATGGGCCGGATGCGTGGCCGCCAGCTCTGACTACTGCCGGGGATGCGGTGATAGCCGTGGACGCGGGCCACCTCCTCGACCAGATCCACCTCGATGGCCAGATCGAAGCGCCAGCTCGGTGGCACCACCTGCCAGCCCTCTGCCGTTTCCTCCACCGCGCAGCCCAGGCGCTGCAGGATGCCGGTCACCGTTTCGTCGTCGATCTCCACTCCAAGGATCCTGGGCAGGGTCCGGCGACGCAGTTCGATGCAGGGACGCGCGGGCGGCTCGCCGGCCTGCTCGTCGGTCACCGGGCCCGGGCTGCCGCCGCAGATGCCCACGATCAGCTGGGTGGCGCGTTCGATGGCGCGCACCTGAAGCTCGGGGTCCACGCCGCGCTCGAAACGGTGCGAGGAATCGGTGTGCAGGCCATACTGCCGGGCGCGGCCGGCGATGGCCTCGGGGCGGAAGAAGGCACTCTCCAGGAAGATGTCCCGGGTCTCGCGCGTCACCCCGCTGTCGGCACCGCCCATGACCCCGGCCAGCGCCAGCGGCCGGGCATCGTCAGCGATCAGCAGGGTACCCTCGCGCAGCTCGATCTCCTGTCCGTCGAGCAGGGTCAGGCGCTCGCCGGGCCGGGCCTGGCGCACATGGATGGCGCCGTCGAGCCGGTCCACGTTGAAGGCGTGCATGGGCTGGCCCAGTTCGAGCATGACATAGTTGGTCACATCCACCACCGGGTGGATGCTGCGGATGCCGGAGCGGCGCAGGCGTTCCTGCATCCACAAGGGCGTCTCGACACGGTTGTCGATGCCGGTGATCATCCGCCCGGCGTAGCGCGGGCAGGCCCAGGCATCCTCGATCTCCACCGGGAAGGCATGCGACTCGACCGCCGGCACCGGATCGATCGCGGGCGGCGTGAGCGCGGCGCGGGTGAGCAGGGCCGTCTCGCGCGCAATGCCCGCCACGCTGAGACAATCGGCGCGGTTGGGCGTGAGGTCGATCTCGTAAACGCTGTCGTCCAGATCCAGCCAGACCCGCAGATCCTCGCCCACCGGGGCATCGGCCGGCAGATCCATCAGCCCCTCGGCGCTGTCGGCCAACCCCAGCTCCCTGGCCGAGCACAGCATGCCGAAGGAGGCCACGCCGCGCAGCCTGGCCTTGCGGATTTTGAGCCCGCCCGGCAGCTCCGCGCCGACGCGGGCAAACGGCGCCTTCATGCCAACGCGCACATTGGGCGCGCCGCAGACCACCTGCACCGGCTCCTCCGAGCCGTCGTTGACCTGGCACACGCGCAGCTTGTCGGCATCGGGATGCGATTCCACGCTCAGTACCTCGGCCACCACCACGCCGCTGAACGGCGGCGCCGCCGGCTCCAGCGAATCGAGCTCCAGTCCGGCCATGGTCAGTTCGTGACCCAGTTCCTCCGGGCTCAGGTCGGGGTCGACCCATTCGCGCAGCCAGTGATCACTCAGACGCATTATTCCATCCCCCCGAACTGGCGCAGGAAGCGCAGGTCGTTTTCGAAGAACAGGCGCAGGTCGTTGACGCCATAGCGCAGCATGGCCAGCCGCTCCACGCCCAGGCCGAAGGCATAGCCGGTGAAGGACTCGCTGTCGATGCCCACGTGGCGGAACACCTCCGGGTGCACCATGCCGCAGCCCATTACCTCCAGCCAGCCGGTGTGGCTGCACACGCGGCAGCCCTCGCCGCCGCAGATCACGCACTGGATGTCCACCTCGGCCGACGGCTCGGTGAAGGGGAAGTACGAGGGACGGAAACGGGTGGCCAGA
>JALWNJ010000085.1 GCA_026995955.1 Gammaproteobacteria bacterium | reverse complement strand
AAGCCGATGTAGCCCACCGGGCCGCTGGTGGACTGGATGAACGGCTTCTTTCCCCCCGACTGGCGCGGCCCGGTGGGCTACATCGGCTTCGTCTTCCTGATCACGGTGCTGCTGCGATTTACTTCGATGCTGCTCGGCGTGTGGCAGATGCGCGCCTTCACCTTCATCGCCAAGGATGCCAGCTACCGCATGCGCCGGCACCTGCTGGAGTGGCTGCAGCGGGTGTCGCTGGCCGAATACGAGACCCTGGGTTCGGGCACCGTGGCCTCGCACCTGGTCACCGATGTCGAGGCGGTGGACGAGTTCGTCGGCACCAGCGTCAGCAAGTTCGTGGTGGCGGTACTGACCCTGGTCGGGGTCTCCGCCATCCTGCTGTGGATGCACTGGAAGCTGGCCCTGCTGATCCTGGTGATGAACCCGCTGGTGATCTGGTTCACCGTCATCATGGGCAAGAAGGTCAAGCTGCTCAAGCAGCGCGAGAACAGCGCCTTTGCCCTGTTCCAGCAGGCCCTCGTGGAGACCCTGGATGCCATCCACCAGATCCGCGCCATGAACCGCGAGGGCCACTACATCCGCCGGGTGGTGGATCGCGCCCGCCACATCCGCGAACATGCGGCGCGGTTCTCGTGGCAGAGCGATGCCGCCGGGCGCTTTTCCTTCTTCATCTTCCTGTTCGGTTTCGAGAGCTTTCGTGCCGTGAGCATGCTGATGGTGGTGTTCTCCGGTCTCAGCATCGGCGAGATGATGGCGGTGTTCGGCTACCTGTGGTTCATGATGACGCCGGTGCAGGAGGTGCTCAACATCCACTACAGCTGGTATGGCGCACGCGCCGCGCTGGGGCGCATCAACCGCCTGCTGGCGCTGCAGGAAGAGCCGCGCTGGCCGCACCTGAAGAATCCCTTCCGGGGGCGGCGCACGGTGTCGATCTCGGTGCGCGGCGTCCACTTCCGCTACGGCGAGGCGCCGGAGGAGATCCTCAAGGGGGTGGATCTGGACATCCGTGCCGGCGAGAAGGTGGCGCTGGTCGGGGCCAGCGGCGGCGGCAAGTCCACCCTGGTGCAGGTGCTGCTGGGCCTGTACCTGCCGCAGCGCGGGGAGGTGCGCTACGAGGGCGTGCCGATGCAGGAGATCGGCCTCGATGTCATCCGCGAGCACGTGGGCACCGTGCTGCAGCATCCGGCGCTGTTCAACGACAGCCTGCGCGAGAATCTGACGCTGGGCCGAGAAATGCCCGACGAGGTGCTGTGGCGGGCGCTGGAGGTGGCCGAGCTGCGCGCGGTGGTGGAGCAGATGCCGGACGGCCTCGATACCCTCATCGGTCGCGACGGGGTGCGCCTCTCCGGCGGTCAGCGCCAGCGCCTAGCCATCGCCCGCATGGTGCTCACCGAGCCCAGCGTGGTGATCCTCGATGAGGCCACCTCGGCGCTGGATGCCGAGACCGAGGCCAAGGTGCACGCCAACCTGCGCGGTTTTCTCGAGGGGCGCACCACCCTGATCGTGGCGCACCGCCTGTCGGCCGTGCGCCAGG
>JALWNJ010000084.1 GCA_026995955.1 Gammaproteobacteria bacterium | reverse complement strand
CCGCCCCGCCGCTGCCGCGGCGGATGGCATAGCGCCGCACCCGCAGGGGCAGCCGCGTCTCCAGCACCTCGATCGGCGTGTTGCGGGTATTGGTCATGTGCGTCTGCACCGCCGACAGCCCGCCGCCCTCGGGTCCAGCCCCCATGCCGCCGCCGAGGGTCTCGTAATAGCCCCAGGAGGGCGTGCCGGAATGTCCCATGGCCAGGTTGTTCATGGTGCCCTGACTGGCCGCAGGGATGCGATCGGGGGCCGCCTGCGCCAGCGCCCCCAGCACCACATCCACCACCCGCGTGCTGGTCTCCACGTTGCCCGCCGCCACCGCCGCCGGGCGCTCGGCGTTGAGCAGGCTTCCCGGCGGCACCTGCAGGCGGATGGGGCGGAAGCTGCCGGCGCAGGCCGGCGTCTGCGGCGGCATCAGGCAGCGGAAGGCGTAGTACACCCCGGCCGCCGTCACCGACAGCGGGCAGTTGATGTTGCCCTCCACCTGCGGATGCGTGCCCGAGAAGTCCAGCTCCGCGCCACCGGCCGACAGGCGCAGCCGCAGGCGGATGGGAATGTCCCGGTGACCCAGGCCATCGTCGTCCATCCAGTCCTCGAAGCGCCACTCGCCCTCGGGCAGCTGGCCCAGCGCATGGCGCGCCAGTCGCTCGCCATAGTCGTTCAGATCGTCCAGGGCCGAACGGTAGCTGGCGGTGCCCAGGTCGCCGATCAGCTCGCGCAGGCGCAACAAGCCACGCTCGCAGGCACTGATCTGGGCGCGTATGTCGCCCTCGGCATCGCGCGGATTGCGGCTGTGTTCGCGGATGCGTGCCAGCAGCGGCGCATCCAGGCGGCCCTGACACAGGATGTGCCCGGGCGGGATCAGCAGCCCCTCCTCGTGCAGGCTGCGCGAGATGGGCATGGAACCCGGCGATTCTGCCCCGATGTCGGCATGATGAGCGCGATTGGCGACAAATCCCAGCAATTCCTCGGCATGGAACACCGGCGCCACCAGGGTGACATCGGGCAGATGCGTGCCGCCCAGATAGGGGTCGTTGAAGATCACCATGTCGCCCGGCGCCCAGTCAAGCCGCGCCACCACCCCGGCCATGGCGAAGGCCATGCTGCCGAGGTGCACCGGGATGTGCGCAGCCTGCGCGCAGAGCCGGCCTCCGGCGTCGAACACGGCGCAGGAATAGTCCAGCCGGTCACGGATGTTGGGCGAGAAGGCGGCATGGCGCAGCACCGCACCCATCTCCTCGCACACGGCGGTGATGCGACTGGCGAACAGACCGAGCTGGATGGCATCGAGGGTCACGAAACAGGCTCCGAAGGACGCTTTGGACTATCATAATCCCCCGCAGGGATGCACACGACCCTTTCCCCGGCCCCGCATCCCTAGTAAAATGCTCGGCCATTCCCGCTTCATACCAACAAAAGATTCACAAGCTCAGGAGGTGCTATCCGCATGAACCCGCTGAAATCCATTACCGGTACCCTCGTATCCGGCGTCATCCTCGCCCTGGTCATTGCCTTCCTGCTCGGCCAGAGCGAACAGATCAACAGCAGCCCCATCGAATGGACCGTCTGGTTCCATGTGATTGTCGGCATCACCTGGATCGGCCTGCTGTACTACTTCAACTTCGTGCAGGTGCCGGCCGTGGCCAAGGCGCTGGCCGACAAGGAGCCGGGGCCGGCCGCCATCAACAAGTACGTGGCCCCGCGCGCCCTGCTGTGGTTCCGCTGGGCGGCCGTGCTGACCTGGCTGTCGGGTGCCGCGGCCCTGTTCAAGATGGGCATCCTGGTTCCGGCCTTTACCTTCGAAGGTTTCACCTTCGCCACCAGCACCTCGGTCATCGGCATGGGCGCCTGGCTCGGCACCATCATGCTGTTCAATGTGTGGGTGCTGATCTGGCCCAACCAGAAGAAGATTCTCGGCCTCGACGGAAAGGAGCACAGCGCCGACGAGATCGCCAGGGCCAAGACCGTGGCCCTGATGGCCTCGCGCACCAACACCCTGCTGTCGATCCCCATGCTGCTCGGCATGACCGGCTACGCGCACGGCCTGCCGACACCGTTCTGATCACGGCAACCCGGCAAGACCCGTGAAGGCCCGGCCCCGTGCCGGGCCTTCCTTTTTGCAGCCGGGCCCATGGCGGGCTTGCCGTTTTCTCCCGGCGCGGTACAATTTGCGGTTTCCCGGCAGCCAGGCGCTGCCGGTTTTCGTTTTGAGGCAGGAGCCATGAACGACCATCTGATGAACACCTACAGCCGCCTGCCGGTGGCCTTCGTCCGCGGCGAGGGTGCCTGGCTGGAGGATGCCGGGGGCCGGCGCTACCTCGACGCCCTGTCCGGCATCGCCGTGTGCAGCCTGGGCCATGCGCATCCGGCGGTGCGCGAGGCCCTGTGCCGCCAGGCCGGCGAGCTGGTGCACACCTCCAACCTGTACCGTATCCCGCAGCAGGAGGCGCTGGGCACGCGGCTTTGCGCGGCGGCCGGCATGGACCGCGTGTTCTTCGCCAATTCCGGTGCCGAGGCCAACGAGGCCGCGATCAAGCTGGCCCGCCTCTATGGCCACAACCAGGGCATCGAGGAGCCGGCCATCGTCGTCATGGAGGGCAGCTTCCACGGCCGCACCCTGGCCACCCTCACCGCCACCGGCAACCGCCGCGTGCAGGCCGGCTTCGAGCCCCTGCTGCGCGGCTTCGTGCGCGCCCCCTACGACGACCTGGAGGCGATCCGCACCATCGCCGCCAACAACCGCAGCGTGGTCGCCGTGCTGGTGGAGCCGGTCCAGGGCGAGGGCGGCGTGCGGGTGCCCGACCCGGGCCATTTGGCCGGGCTGCGCGAGATCTGCGACGAACAGGGCTGGCTGCTGATGCTGGACGAGATCCAGACCGGCATGGGACGCACCGGCAGGCTGTTCGCCTTCCAGCACCATGCGGAGTTGCAGCCGGATGTGCTCACCCTGGCCAAGGCGCTGGGCAACGGCGTGCCCATCGGTGCCTGTCTGGCACGCGGGCTGGCGGCCGAGGTACTGATGCCGGGCAGCCACGGCTCCACCTTCGGCGGCAATCCGCTGGCCTGCGCCGCCGGGCTGGCCGTGCTGGACACCCTGCAGGCCGAAGACCTGCCGGCCCGCGCGGCCGAGCTGGGCGCACGCATGCAGCAGGCCTTCCGCGAGCGTCTCGCGGGGGTGGACGGCGTGCGCGACATCCGCGGCCTGGGGCTGATGCTGGGCATCGAACTGGATCGGCCCTGCGGCGAACTGGTGGGCCACGCCCTGGAGGCCGGGCTGCTGATCAATGTCACCGCCGAGCGCGTGGTGCGCCTGCTGCCCCCCCTGATCCTCACCGACGAAGAGGCCGACCTTGTCGTCGATCGGGTCGGTACCCTGATCCGCGACTTCCTCGCGGAGGAGCAAGAGGCATGAACCGGACACAGCACTTTCTCACCCTGCTGGACCTCGACAGCGACACCCTGCGCCGCCTCATTGAGCGCGCCATCGAGCTCAAGGCCATGGTACGGCGCGGCGAGATCTTCGAGCCGCTGAAGAACCGCACCCTGGCCATGGTGTTCGAGAAGTCCTCCACCCGCACCCGCGTCTCCTTCGAGACCGGCATGACCCAGTTCGGCGGCCACGCCCTGTTCCTGTCGCCACGCGACACCCAGCTCGGCCGCGGCGAGCCCATCGAGGACACCGCGCGCGTGCTGTCCGAGATGGTGGACGGCGTGATGATCCGCACCTTCGAGCACGAGAAGATCGAGCGCTTTGCCGCGTATTCCCGCGTGCCCGTGATCAACGCGCTCACCGACCGCTTCCACCCCTGCCAGCTGCTGGCCGACATGCAGACCTGGTTCGAGCTGCGCGGTGACATCCGTGGTGCCAAGGTGGCCTGGATCGGCGACGGCAACAACATGTGCCACTCCTACATCAATGCCGCCATCCGCTTCGACTTCCGGCTCGACATCGCCTGCCCCGAGGGCTACGAGCCGGAGGCCGACATCGTCGCCCGCGCCGGCGACCGGGTGCGCATCCTGCACGACGCCGCCGAGGCCGCGCGCGACGCCAACCTGGTGGTCACCGATGTGTGGGCCAGCATGGGCCAGGAGGAGGAACAGGCGCGCCGCGCCGCCGCCTTCGCCCCGTTCCAGGTCAACAGCGCACTGATGGCGCTGGCCGACGACGACGCGCTGTTCATGCACTGCCTGCCGGCACACCGCGAGGAAGAGGTCACCGCCGAGGTGCTGGAGGGCCCGCAGAGCGTGGTCTGGCAGGAGGCCGGCAACCGCCTGCACGCGCAGAAGGCTCTGCTCGAATACCTGATGGCCTGACGGCCTTGAAGGACCGGCTCGACGAACTCAACCCGCAGCAGCGCGAGGCCGTCACCCACATCGGCACGCCGCTGCTGGTGCTGGCCGGCGCCGGCAGCGGCAAGACCCGCGTCATCACCCACAAGATCGGCTGGCTGATCCGCGAATGCGGCATGGCGCCGCGCCACATCGCCGCCATCACCTTCACCAACAAGGCCGCGCGCGAGATGAAGGAGCGTGTCGGCCGGCTGCTGTCGCGCGATGAGTCGCGCGGGCTCACCGTGTCCACCTTCCACACCCTGGGCCTGAACATCGTTCGCCGCGAGCTGGACCTGCTCGGCTACAATCCCGGTTTCACCATCTTCGACAGCGCCGACAGCCTGGGCCTGATCCGCGAGCTGACGCACAAGCAGGAGGCGCTGGCCGACCAGGCCGAACACGCGCGCTGGACCATCTCGCGCTGGAAGAACGACTTCCTCGACCCGGAACAGGCCCTGCAGCAGGCCGGGGACGACGAGGAACAGGCCATCGCGCGCCTCTACGCCCACTACCAGCGCATGCTGCGCGCCTACAACGCCGTCGACTTCGACGACCTCATCGTGCTGCCCACGCGCCTGTTCCAGCAGCACCCGGAGGCGCTGGAGCGCTGGCAGCAACGGCTGCACTACCTGCTCATCGACGAATACCAGGACACCAATCTCTGCCAGTACGAGCTGGTGCGCCTGCTCAGCGGGGTGCGCGGCGCCTTCACGGCGGTGGGCGACGACGACCAGAGCATCTATGCCTGGCGCGGCGCGCGGCCGGAGAACCTGGCCCGCCTGCAGGACGACTTCCCCACCCTGCGGCTGATCAAGCTGGAGCAGAACTACCGCTCCGTGAACACCATCCTCGACAGCGCCAACCGTCTCATCGGCAACAACCCGCATGTGTTCGAAAAGCGCCTGTGGAGCGCCCTGGGCGAGGGCGAGAAGATCCGCGTCATTCCCTGCGCCAATGCCGAACGCGAGGCCGAGAAGGTCGTCAGCGAGATCCTCAGGCACCGCTTCCGCCACCGTACGGAATACCGCGATTACGCCATCCTCTACCGTGGCAACTTCCAGGCCAGGCCCTTCGAGAAGGTACTGCGCGAGCACAACATCCCCTATCACCTGAGCGGCGGCCAGTCCTTCTTCGACCGCGCCGAGGTCAAGGACACGCTGGCCTATCTGCGCCTGCTGGCCAACCCCGACGACGATGCCGCCTTTCTGCGCATCATCAACACCCCGCGCCGCGAGATCGGCCCCGCCACGCTGGAGAAACTGGGCGAATACGCCAACCGGCGCGGGGTGAGCCTGTTCGCCGCCTGCGGCGAGATCGGCCTGGCCCAGCAGCTGCGCGCCGCCCCGCGCCAGCGTCTGGCCCATTTCCGCGACTGGATCGGCGAGCGCATGCGCGAGGCCGAGGACGACCCGGTGGCCGCCGCGCGCCGGCTGATCGAGGAATCGGAGTACGAGACCTGGCTGTACGAGACCAGCAGCAACGAAAAGGTGGCGGAGAAGCGGCGCGAGAACGTGCGCGAGGTGCTGGAGTGGATGGGCCGTCTGGCGCGGGAGAAGGACGACCCGACCCTGGCCGATCTGGTCAACCACATGACGCTTATGGACATCCTCGACCGCCAGGCCGGCGAGAACGAGGCAGACGGCGTGCACCTGATGACCCTGCACGCCGCCAAGGGCCTGGAGTTCCCGCATGTGTTCCTGGTCGGCATGGAGGAGGAGCTGCTGCCGCACCGCACCAGCCTGGAGGAAGACGGCATCGAGGAGGAGCGCCGGCTGGCCTATGTCGGCATCACCCGCGCGCGCCAGAGCCTCACGCTCACCTTCGCCCGCAGCCGCCAGCGCTACGGCGAGGAGGTCGAATGCGAGCCCAGCCGCTTCCTCGAGGAACTGCCGCCGGAGCACCTGGAATGGGAAGACCGGCGCGAGGTCAGCGAGGAAGAGAAGCGCGAGACCGGTCGCGCCCATCTGGCGGCGCTGAAGGAGCTGTTCTGAGCACTGTGATGCAGTTCACACCCAGAACACAGATGTAAGATAGAATATCTACGACACAGAGATCAGGGAGGACACATGCCTGTCGGAATGGAAAAACTCTATGGCCTCCAGCCCGAATTCCGAAACAAAGTGGAAAAGGTCATCTCCGAGATGGAAAACCGTGGCTGGAGTATCCGCATTGTCTGGGGCCTCCGGACAGAAGAAGAAAATCTCCGCTTGGTAAGAAAAGGCGTCGCAAGCCCAACAAGCAAACACCTGCAAGGCAAGGCCGTCGATCTCATCGACCGCCAGACAGGTTATACCGAAAACCGGGATCACAAATTCTACCGCGACCTTTCGGAACTGGCTCGAAAACACGGCCTGATTTGGGGCGGTAACTTCCGTACCCGGTGGGATCCATGCCATCTGGAGGCACCATGAGACAGCCCAACCTTCCTGCCCTGCTGATCCTGCTGGGCACGCTCTTTCTCCCGGCCATCGGCCAGACAGAAAACGCCCCGCCGACCAGCGAGCTTTTCCTGGCCAAGAGCCTCGGCATCTGGCAACAGGGCGAACGATTCGGCTTTTTCCAGGCATTCGTCTGGCGCGAAGGTCTGGAACACGCCCGCGATCGCGTCGAAGTACGCATTCTCGAGGCCGATGCAAAAACAGGCGAACGGCGGCTGTTGCGCCGTGTGGCCCTGCCCACGCCCGACATCCGGGGGTATGTGCAGGACATGGACCTGCGCATGATCGGCAACCGCCTGTTCCTGGCGCTGGACATCGAGATGAAGGCCATGGACGGCGCCGTGCTGCGCGAGGCCTGGCTGATCGGCCCCGACGGTCGCAAGGTACGGATTCAGGAGGCGCGTTACCGG
>JALWNJ010000083.1 GCA_026995955.1 Gammaproteobacteria bacterium | reverse complement strand
CCAACGACATCCAGCGCACCACTGAAACCGCCCGCAACATGGTGACCAAGTGGGGCTTGTCGGAGCGCCTCGGCCCCTTGACCTATGCCGAGGAAGAGGGCGAAGTGTTCCTCGGGCGCTCGGTGACCCAGCACAAGAATGTCTCCGATGAGACGGCCCATGCCATCGACGAGGAAGTGCGTCATATCATCGACCGCAACTATGAGCGGGCGAAGAAGATTCTCACCGACAATCTCGACAAGCTGCATGCCATGGCCGAGGCACTGATGAAGTATGAAACCATCGATCGCGGGCAGATCGATCGCATCATGGAAGGCAAGCCGCCCGGCCCACCCAGTGACTGGGACGAGGACGATCTCACCGTCAACAAGGAAGGGGCGGGCGATGAAGAAAAACAGCCCGAGGCCAAGAGCGACGAAGACGCCGACAAAAAGACACCCGGCGATGGCGAGATAGGCGGCAGTCCGGTCAACCAGTCCTGAGGGTGGAATGGCGCAGGCGCAGTGCTGCACTATTGCCGCGGTGACGCTGGACCGCCCCCGGGTGATGGGCATACTCAATGTTACCCCCGATTCCTTTTCGGACGGGGGTAAGTTTTTTTCTCCCTCCCGCGCCCTGGACCGGGCCGCCGCCATGATCGGGGAAGGTGCCGATATCATCGACATCGGCGGTGAATCCACCCGCCCCGGCGCCGTGGAAGTGAGCGAGAGTGAGGAGCTGGAGCGGGTGGTGCCGGTGATCGAGGCCATTCGCGGCCGTTTCGATGTGGCCATCTCGGTGGATACCAGCAAACCCGGCGTAATGCGGGCGGCAGTCGCCGCCGGTGCCAACCTCATCAACGATGTGCGCGCCCTGCGTGCGCCCGGGGCCTTACAGGCGGCAGCCGAGCTCGCTGTGCCGGTATGCCTCATGCACATGCAGGGTGAGCCACGTACCATGCAACAGCAACCCCATTACGAGAACGTGGTGGCGGAAGTGATCACGTTTCTGCGTGAGCGGGTGGAGGCCTGTCTGCAGGCGGGCATTCCCGCCGAACATATCGTGCTGGACCCGGGGTTTGGTTTTGGCAAGACCCTGGAGCACAATCTTCAGCTCCTGGCCGCGCTGGACGTGTTGGTGGCGCAGGGGTTTCCTGTGTTGGCGGGCTTGTCGCGCAAATCCATGTTGGGGGCCCTGTTGGGGCTGGAGGTGGAGCAACGCCTGCCCGGCAGCCTGGCCCTGGCGACCATTGCCCTGATGAAAGGGGCGCGCATCATTCGTGTGCACGATGTGCGGGAAAGCCGGCAAGTGGCCGATATCTGTGGGGCACTACAGCGAGTGAATACATAAAGGAGTGGCCGTGACGCGGAGATTCTTTGGAACCGACGGGGTGCGGGGACGCGTGGGTGACGAGATCATCAACCCCCACTTCATCATGAAGCTGGGCTGGGCGGCCGGGCGGGTGCTGGCCCGCGAAGGGCGGCGCAAGGTGGTCATCGGCAAGGACACCCGCATCTCCGGCTACATGTTTGAATCCGCCCTGCAGGCCGGGCTGTCGGC
>JALWNJ010000082.1 GCA_026995955.1 Gammaproteobacteria bacterium | reverse complement strand
AAGCGGATCTGCTCGCGCTCCAGCGCCGGCAGCAGCTCGTCGTTGAGGATCCGGTACTGCTCGTCCACCAGGGCATGACAGCGCTCGGCGAGCAGCTTGAGGACCTCCTGGGGCGTGTGACTGTCGAGGGGACCGGCGGTGACACCCAGATTGACCTTCTGCTTGAGCCCCGCCACCCGGACCTCGAAGAACTCGTCGAGGTTGGTGGAGGTGATGCACATGTAGCGCAGCCGCTCGAGCAGGGGCACGTCCGGATCGACGGTCTGGGCCAGCACCCGGCGGTTGAACTCCAGCAGGGACAGTTCGCGGCCGAGGTAGAGATCGGGCTGATCGAGCGAGGGCGCGTCCATGGGGACTCCTGTACCGGCAATGGAAGCATTATAGACCCGTTCGGCCCGTGCCCGTCAGCCGGCCAGGTCGCGGTACCTCAGGCGGTTTCCACCCGGTTGCGGCCGTTTTCCTTGGCCCGGTAGAGGGCGGCGTCGGCACGCCGGAAGAGCGTGCCGGCATCGTCGTCGGGACGGGCCTCGGTGAGACCACAGGAGGCGGTGACGGGCACGCGGGTGCCGCGGAAGTGGAATTCGATGGCAGCGATGGATTCGCGCAGCTTGTCGGCCACCGGCCGGGCGTGGGCCACATCGGTCTCTGGCATCAGGATCACGAATTCCTCGCCGCCGTAACGGGCCACCAGATCGGTCTCCCGCACACTGTCGTGCAGGTGGCGGGCAATGATGGTCAGCACCTTGTCGCCGGCAGCGTGGCCGTAGGTGTCGTTGATGGCCTTGAAGCGGTCCACGTCCCACACCTGCAGCACGAAGGGCGAACTGTAGCGCCGGAAGCGGGCCAACTCCTCGGCCAGACGGCGATCGTAGGCCATGCGGTTGGGTATGCCGGTGAGCTGATCGGTCATGGCCGCCTCGCGCGCCGCATCGGCTTCCTGCCGCAGGGCGGTCACTTCGTTCCGGGCGGCCTCGAGCTGGCGCTCGAGCCGGGCGATCACCTCGGCTGCCTCGCCATGCACGCCGCGCTGGCTCTCGAGGAAGCGATCCATGTGATCCCGGATCAGGATCACCCGGGACTGCACCGCCGTCTTCAGGGCTTCCAGATCCTCGGCATCGGCCACGCTGCGCTCGATGCCGCTGACTTCCTCGCGCACCCGGGTGTCCATGTCCCGTTCCGCCTCCTCGCTCTTCGCCTGCAGGCGGGCGGTGGTGCGGATGTCGCGGTCCAGCTCGGCCAGGCGTTCGGTGAGCTGGCGCAGGAAGGCTTCCAGTTCCTGTTTCTCGCGCTGAACCTGGGCCTGCAGGCCGTTGAACAGTTCGGCCGTCGCCAGCAGGCCTTCCCGCAGCGCGTTCTCGTCGCGGCAGGCTTCGAGCCGGCGCTTGAGCAGTTCGGCCTCGGCATGCAGCGGATCGGGCCAGTGCGACTGTTCCAGCAGGCGGATCAGGGTTTCGGCCGCGTGCCGGCATTGTTCGGGTTCCGTGGCCAAAGCATCCGTGCCGGCGACCGGCGCCGGGGCTTCGTCTTCCACCGGTGTCCTT
>JALWNJ010000081.1 GCA_026995955.1 Gammaproteobacteria bacterium | reverse complement strand
CCGCCACCCCGCCGCAGGAGCAGAAGGCCCAGAACCGGGTGCTGACCGCGCAGAAGGCGGAGCACGCGGTGCGCGAGAAGCGCAATGCCGAACGCGGGCGGCCGAAGAAGCGCATCACCGGCCAGCAGCTGGTGGACCGCAGCCTGGAGATCGCCCGCCTGACCTCGGAACTCAACCGCGAGACGCAGCGCTATGCCCAGCGCCCCCGCATCCGCTTTATTGATGCGGTGAGCGCGCGCAGCGCGGTGGAGGCCAGCTACATCGATTCCTGGGTGCGCAAGGTGGAGCGCATCGGCAACCTCAACTACCCCGACGAGGCCATCCGCCGCCGCCTGTCCGGCAAGCTGATCCTCAATGTGCTGATCGACCGCCAGGGCCGGGTGCTCGACATCGAGGTGGCCCAGAGCTCCGGCGAGCAGGTTCTGGACGACGCCGCGCGGCGCATCGTCGAGCTGTCGGCACCCTTCCCCCCCTTCCCCAACGACATGCGCAAGACCTATGATCAGCTCATGATCACCCGCACCTGGGTGTTTCACAGCGACAACAGCCTGAGTACCCGATGAGCGAACGCATGGCAGACAACCGCGACAGCCTGAGCAACCACTTCCTGATCGCCATGCCCAACCTGGCCGATCCCAACTTCTTCCACACCGTGACGCTGATCTGCGAGCACAACGAGGAAGGGGCGCTGGGCATCGTCGTCAACCGCCCCACCGACTTTTCGCTGGGTGAGTTGCTGCAGCAGCTGGAGCTGATCGAGGACGCCGACCGCTATGCCGACATTCCGGTCTACGCCGGCGGGCCGGTACAGGGCGAACACGGCTTCATCGTCCACAGCCCGCCGGGGGATTGGGCGCACAGCCTGAGGTTCGGCGACGGGCTGGCGCTGACCACCTCGCGCGACCTGCTGGAAGGCATCGTCGAGGCGCGCGGGCCGGAACGCCTGCTGGTGGCGCTGGGCTACGCCGGCTGGGGCCCCGGCCAACTGGAACGGGAGCTGGCCGACAACGCCTGGCTCACCACCCCGGCCAGTCACGAGATCCTGTTCGAGGTGCCGGCCGAACAGCGCTGGAAGGCCGCCGCCGCCCAGCTCGGCATCGACCTCGACCTGCTCAGCGGGGACGCCGGCCATGCCTGAACCCATCCGGCGATGACGGGCCGCGTGCTGGGCTTCGACTTCGGCCTCAGGCGCACCGGCGTGGCGGTGGGCCAGGGACTCACCGGCACCGCCACGCCGCTCACCACCCTGGTGGGCCAGGACGGGCAGCCGGACTGGGACGGCATTGGCCGGCTGATCGAGGAATGGCGCCCCGAGGCCCTGGTGGTGGGCCTGCCGCTGCAGATGAACGGCAGCCCCAATGCCGAGCTGCACGAACGCATCGAACGCTTCTGCCGACAGCTCGAGGGGCGCTATCATCTGCCGGTGTACCGGGTGGACGAACGCCTGAGTTCGGTGGAGGCCCAGCGCCGGCTCAAGGCGCAGCGCCAGCAGGGCCACCGGCGCCGCATCCGCAAGGAGGAGATCGACGCCCTGGCCGCCGCCCTCC
>JALWNJ010000080.1 GCA_026995955.1 Gammaproteobacteria bacterium | reverse complement strand
GCGCCACGCGCTGGTGATCGCAGCCGCCCCCAAGCTCTCGGCGCAGAACATCGGCTTCAACGAGGTGGCCCGCCAGGCCATCATGTCCGATCCGGACTTCCATGGCGGGCATTACTACGAACACGACACCATCCCGCGCCGTGGCCTGATGCTGGCGCGCATGCTGGGCCACATCACCTACCTCTCCGACGAGGCCATGCGCGCCAAGTTCGGCCGCGAGCTGCGCGAGGGACGCATCAACTTCGGCTTCGATGTCGAGTTCCAGGTGGAGAGCTACCTGCGCTACCAGGGCAAGAGCTTCGTCGAGCGTTTCGATGCCAATACCTATCTGCTGATGACCAAGGCGCTGGACTACTTCGACCCGGCCGCCGAATACGGCGACGACCTGGCCGAGGCCTTCCGCCACGCGCTGGCAGACTTCCTGGTGGTATCGTTCACCTCGGACTGGCGCTTCCCGCCCTCGCGCTCGGAGGAGATCGTGCGCGCCCTGGTGCAGGCCGACCGCAATGTCAGCTACACCGAGATCGAGGCCACCCAGGGACACGACGCCTTCCTGCTCCCCATCCGGGCGTATCTCGATACGCTGTACGCCTACATGAAACGGGTCTAGGGAGGATCGCTCGAGATGATGCGCGTCGATCTGGAAATGGTCATCCCGTGGATCGAGCCGGGCAGCCGGGTGCTCGACCTGGGCTGCGGTGACGGCACCCTGCTGCACTACCTGATGCAGGAACGCCGGGTGAAGGGCTACGGCCTGGAGATCGACCAGAACAATGTCATCGCCGCCATCGACAAGGGCGTCAATGTCATCCAGGGCGATCTCGACCAGGGGTTGTCCAAGTACTTCGACGACGACAGCTTCGACTATGTGGTGATGACCCAGACCCTGCAGGCGGTGCAGCGTCCCGATCTGCTGCTGCAGGAGATGCTGCGCATCGGCCGCGAGGGCATCGTCACCTTCCCCAACATGGGCTACTGGAAAAACCGCCTGCAGCTGCTCGCCGGGCGCATGCCGGTGACCCGCACCCTGCCCTACGAATGGTACAACACCCCCAACATCCACCTCTGCACGCTGCGCGACTTCGAGGATCTTTGTCGCCGCCTCAACATCCGCATCCTCACCGCCAGCGTGGTCAACCACGCCCACCAGCGCACCATCGCCAGCCGCCTGCGCCCCAACCTGTTCGGCGAGATCGCTGTCTATCGACTGACCCGCGGCTGACTCACCTTCCGGCAGAGTTGAAATTTTTCTCCTAGACTTCAGTTAGCACCGGGAACCAATCCCGCCTGCAACCTTTTCCCCCTGCGCAGGCTCAAAAACCATGAACCCCGGAACAGAACAACGAGGAGGAAAGACAATGAAAAGAATCATCCTGACCCTGCTGGCGCTGTTGCTGGCGCTCATCACCGTCCCAGCCCTGGCTGCCGACGCCCCGCAGGGCGCCAGGCAGTTTGGCGACTATGTAATCCACTACAACGCCGTGAACACCGACTTCCTTACCCCGCAGGTGGCGCGCAGCTATGGCATCCGCCGCAGCAAGAACCGCATCCTGCTC
>JALWNJ010000079.1 GCA_026995955.1 Gammaproteobacteria bacterium | reverse complement strand
CTACGGCAACAGCATCACCTTCGAGGGCGCCGTCTCCTGGGCCGGCCAGGTCAACTACCAGCCCGGGGCGCCCGAGATGCCGGAGGCGGCGAGCGCGCCGGCGCCCCCCTCGGCGCAGGCCATCGAGCCCATCGACCATCCGCTCGATCCGCAGGTGACCGATCTCGACTGGACGCAACCGTCGGCAATCGTCGGCGAGACGGTCGGCCTCCAGTTCAATGTGCGCGGCTTCGAGGCCGGTGAGCGGCTCACCGTGCGCATCCATGCCACCGGCCCCGGGCTGGAGAAAACCCAGGTAGCGGAGCTCCCGGTTACCCTGGAGGATGGTCACGGCCCCGTCTTCCTGCCCTGGACGGTCGCCTCGACGGAGGCCATCGAGGACGGCCTGCAGCTCGAGGACGACGAGCGGCTGCGGGATGCGCCCCTTCAGTACCGCTTCAGCGTGCACCAGGGAGAAAACGGCACCCGCGCCTCACGGCCGCTCGATCTGCATTGCGCGGTTGACCTGCGACTGAACGACACCCTGGACCGTCCCCTGCCGGATGGCACCGAAGTCGTGCTGCGTGGTCCGGACGGCTTCTGTCGCACCCTGTCGCTGGTCGAGGGGCGAGCCAGCCTTGAACAGGTGCCCATGGGCACCTGGCAGGTGGCGACGAGCGGCGAGATCGTCGCCAGCCGGCTGGAGGACCGGCACCTGCCTCATGCACCGCACAGTGACTCCCCCTTGTTGGTGTCGCGCCGGCCGGCGGCGCGCAAGACCGTGCGACTGGTGCTGCTGCCGCCCCCGATCCTCGTCAACCTGCGCGAGGACGCCCCGACCGACGCCCCCGAGACGCGCACCACCCTGAGCGAGGCCGAACTGGACTACCTGCGCCGCAACGGCAATAACGCCACCGTCTTCATCCACGGTTTCAATGTCCCCTACGGGGCCTACGGGCGTCATCTGAGCGGCCTGCATACCAGCACATTCACCCCAGCCCCGAACCAGCGCGTGGAACGGCTGGAGCCAGAGTGGGGTGCGCCTGCCACCGTGTATCGCCGGCCCGAAGACCTTTCCCGCCGGCACCCCCGGCTTGAACATGGCCCGCGCAGTGCGGCGCTCGAACCCGAAACCCTGCAGGAGACGATCAACGGCAGCGACGCCCACAAATGGTTCGTGTGCATGGAGTACGAACTCAACCGGGCCGCACTGGGCCGCGATCCCGAAGACGAGGACTGGCAGCGCTACACCCGCATCGTTCATGTGGCCTGGTCAGGCGATGTGTTCGCCCCCAACTACCTGCTGGCCGAACGGCGCGCCACCCGTGCCGCCCGCCATTTGGCCGGGCTGCTCGAACAGTTGCTGGAGGCCGGCATCCGGGTCAATCTCCTGGCGCATTCGCTGGGCAACCGCGTGGGGCTGGTGGCCCTGCACCTGCTCGGCCAGGCCGGCTGGAAGGAGGCCATCGACCACTTTTTCCTGTGGCAGCCGGCGGCGCCGGACACCGCGCTCTCCAACGACCCGGGTCAGGATGCCAGCATCATGCGCAACTGGGCCCTGGTGGAGGCGCACAAGCCCGCCC
>JALWNJ010000078.1 GCA_026995955.1 Gammaproteobacteria bacterium | reverse complement strand
GGCCGGCGTCATCCGTGACGTTTCCATCGGGTATCAGATCCTCGAACTGGAGAAGACTGATACCACCGAAGATGGAAAGGACGTGTACACCGTCACCCGCTGGATGCCGTTCGAGGCCTCCCTGGTGTCGATCCCCGCAGATCACACGGTCGGCATTGGCCGTTCCCAACCTCGTGAAACCCTTTCTCTGAAGAGGAGCAAGACCATGAGTGAGAATCAGATTCGCAAGCAGGAGGCAGAGCGCGCCGCCGACATTCTGGCCATCTGCCGCAACTACGATTGCATGGACCTGGCGCAGGAATACATCGAGCAGGGCCGCAGCCCCGACGAGCTGCGCGCCGAGATCCTGCGCCGCATGCCGGAGTCGAAGCCCCTGCCGCTCGACGGCCCCATGCCGAGCGAGCTGGGCCTGTCCCGTGGTGAGCTGGAGAACTTCTCCTTCATCCGCGTCATCCGTGCGCAGCGCGATCCCCGCTACCAGAAGGAAGCCGGCCTCGAGCTCGAGGTGAGCCGCGCCATGGCGGAAAAGCTGGGCCGGGATCCCCAGGGCTTCTTCATCCCGCCGGAGGTGCTCAAGCGCGACCTGTCCACCGGCACCCCCGGCCTTGGCGGCAACCTGGTGCCGACCCAGCACATGGGCGAACAGTTCATCGACATGCTGCGGGCCCGCTCGCACGTCCTGAACCTGGGCGCCACGATCATCTCGGGTGTGCGCGGCAACATCGCCATTCCCCGGCAGGCCGGCGGCGCGACCGCCTACTGGGTGGCCGAAGGCAGTGCGGTGACGAAGTCGGATCAGACCTTCGACCAGGTGACCCTGACGCCGCATACCGTGGGCGCGCGCACCGAGTACACCCGCCGGATGGTGCTGCAGAGCTCCCCGGACGTGGAGATGATCGTCCGTCAGGACCTGGTGAACGTGCTGGCCTCGGCGCTCGACCTGGCGGCCATCAACGGTAGCGGGACCAACAATGAGCCCACCGGCATCCTGAACACCGCCGGCATCGGCTCGGTGGCCATCGGTCCCGACGGTGGCCCGGTGGACTACACCCACATTGTTGACCTGCTGGCCGCCATTGCCTCGGCCAACGCCGATACCGCGAGCATGGCCTTCCTGACCAATGCCCAGGTGCAGGCCGCGCTGCTCAAGGTGGAGAAGGCAGCGAACACGGGTCAGTTCGTGTGGGAGGCCGGCACCCAGCCCGGCGAGGGCCGCATGATCGGCTACCGTGCCCTGGTGTCGAACAACGTGCCCAACAACCTCACCAAGGGGGCGGGCACGAACCTGTCGGCCATCATCTTCGGCAACTGGTCCGATCTGCTGGTCGGCTCGTGGTCTGCCATCGATCTGCTGGTCGATCCCTACAGCCTGTCGGATTCCGGCGGCGTCCGGGTGGTGGCCATGCAGGACGTGGACATCGCGGTGCGGCATCCCGAGTCGTTCGCGGCCATCACTGACGCGCAGGCCTGATCCCTCAACTGAAGGTGCCGTGATTGCCGGGGGGTCGCCCCCGGCTTTTTTGTGCGCGGGTGCCGGGTCCTTCCTGGGTGGTTGGCGAGCGGG
>JALWNJ010000077.1 GCA_026995955.1 Gammaproteobacteria bacterium | reverse complement strand
CTCCTCGGAGCCGCTGCCCCGCAGTTCGGCCTGGATCAGCGTCATCAGCTCCTCGTAGCGCGGCTCCACCACCTCGGCCAGGGTCTGCCGCGCCAGGCGCCGCGGCGGCCGGTCGCCGACGCTCGGCACCTCGATCTCCTCGTCGGGATTGGCCAACTGGCGCAGGGCGCAGGCGTAGCGGATCTTGATGTCCTCGGCGCACTGGGTCGGCGTGCGCAGCGCCACGGCGATGTCGTTGGTGACCTGATCGCCGGCGATGGGGATGACCGCGGTGTGACGGATGGCGCCGTCGGTGAACACCGCGATGTCGGTGGTGCCGCCACCGATGTCCACCAGGCACACGCCCAGTTCCTTTTCGTCCTCGGTCAGCACCGAGTGGCTGGAGGCGAGCTGCTCGAGGATGATGTCGTCCACCTCCAGCCCGCAGCGACGCACGCACTTGATGATGTTCTGCGCCGCCGACACCGCGCCGGTGACCAGGTGCACGCGCGCCTCCAGGCGCACGCCGGACATGCCCACCGGCTCGCGGATGCCCTCCTGCTGGTCGATGATGAATTCCTGGGGCAGCACATGCAGGATGCGCTGGTCGGCGGGAATGGCCACCGCGCGGGCGGCGTCGATGACCCGTTCGACATCGCCCGGCGTCACCTCCTTGTCCTTGATGGCGACGATGCCATGCGAGTTGAGGCTCTTCACATGGCTGCCGGCAATGCCGGCATAGACCGAATGGATCTGGCAACCGGCCATCAGCTCGGCCTCCTCCACCGCGCGGCGGATGGACTGCACGGTGGACTCGATGTTGACCACCACCCCCTTCTTCAGGCCGCGCGAGGGATGCGAGCCGATGCCGACGATCTCGATCTCGCCCTCGTCGTTGACCTCGCCGACGATCGCCACCACCTTGGAGGTGCCGATGTCCAGGCCGACGATCATCCCCTTGTCCGATTTTCTGGGCATGCCTAGCGATCCCCTTGTGCATCGTTGTTGCCACCACCCTGCCAGGCGATGGCCAGACCATTGCTGTAGCGGGCGTCCAGATGGCGCACCTCGGCCTCGCGACCGGCCAGGATGCGGCGATAGACGCGCATCACCCGCTGCAGGCGCCGCTGCTGTTCGCGACGCCCGAGCGCGATCTCGAGCCCGTTGTCCAGCCACAGGCGCCATGCCCCGCGCCGATCCTCGACCAGGCGCGCGGCATGGTGTCCGCCGCTGCCGGCCTGCACCATGCGGTCCATGTCGAGGAAGGCCTCGATCAGGGCCTGCTTGCGGGCCAGGCTGCCGTCGATGCGCGGCAGGCCGGCCGGGAAACTCTTGCGCGGCGGGCGGAACAGCTCGCCGTGCGGATTGAGCAGTGCGTCCTCGCCCCACTGCGCCACGGCGCGCTGTTCGGTCACCTCCACCCGCACCGTGTCCGGCCACAGGCGCCGCACTGACACCCGGTACACCCACGGCAGGGCACGCACCCGGCGCTCGATGCCGTGCAGATCGACGGCGAAGAACGGCGCCCGGGCCAGTGGCCCGATGGCGGCGCGCACCTCGGCCGGCGTGACATGGGTGCCCGGCACGCGGATGTCGATGTGACGCACCGGCTCGTGCGCCGCCGGCACCCAGCGGTACACCGCGTAGCCCAGCGCCAGCATCAGGACCAGCAGCAGCATCACGCCCCCTCCCCGCCGAACCGCGGCCGGCAGCCGGCGGCGCGGCGCCGGCTCGGCCGCCAGGCGCCGGGCCTGCGGCTGCTTCCTCTTGCGTCGTCGGACAGCCACGGCAGCATCACGACCTCTCTCGTTGCAGGCTGGTGGCAAGAATGCGCAGCACCAGCGCGTCGAATTCGATGCCGGCGGCCCGTGCCGCCATCGGCACCAGGCTGTGGCCCGTCATGCCCGGCACCGTGTTGACCTCGATCAGCCAGAAGCGGCCGTCGCGGTCGCGCATCAGGTCCACCCGGCCCCAGCCACTGGCACCACAGGCACGGAAGGCCTGCAGGGTCAGCCCGCGCAACGCCCGTTCTTCCTGCGCATCGAGCCCGCTGGGGCAGTGATAGCGGGTCTCCTCGGACTGGTACTTGGCCTGATAGTCGTAGAAGGCATTGGGCGTCTCCAGCCGGATCGAGGGCAGCGCCTCGTCGTCGAGGAGGGCGACGGTGTACTCCTCGCCCTCGATCCACTGCTCGGCGAACACCGGGCAATCGAACCGGGCCGCGTCGCGGTAGGCACGGGCCAGCGCCGCGGCGTCGTCCACCCGCGTCATGCCGATGCTCGAGCCCTCGCAGGCCGGCTTGACGATCAGCGGCAGCCCCAGCCCTTCGGCCACGGCCTCGAAGTCGCTGTCCTCGTCGAGCACCGCATGCGCCGGGGTGGGCAGGTCCAGACCACGCCACAGGCGCTTGGTCATCAGCTTGTCCATGCACAGCGCCGAGGCCATCACCCCGCTGCCGGTGTAGGGCATGCCGATCAGCTCCAGCGCGCCCTGGATCACGCCGTCCTCGCCGCCCCGCCCGTGCAGGGCGATGAAGGCACGGTCGAAGCCGCCCGCGCGCAGGCGGTCCAGCACATCGGCCCCGGCATCCACGCCCTCGGCCTCGACGCCGCGCAGGCGCAGGGCGTCGAGCACGGCGGTGCCGCTGATCAGCGACACCTCGCGCTCGGCGGACCAGCCGCCCATCAGCACGGCGACACGGCCGAAGCGTTCCGGGGCCAGGTTCATGCCGGTTCCCCCACGATGTGCACCTCCGGCTGCAGGCGCACGCCGCGCTCGCGTTCCACCGTCTCCTGCACCAGACGGATCAGGGCCTCGATGTCGGCGGCGGTGGCCGCGCCGGTGTTGATGATGAAGTTGGCGTGCTTGTCGGACACGCAGGCACCGCCGATGCACTCGCCCTTGAGGCCGCAGGCCTCGATCAGGCGCGCGGCATGGTCGCCCGGCGGGTTGCGGAACACCGAGCCGCAGCTCGCCTTGCCGATGGGCTGGCGGCGGTTGCGCTCGTCGAGCAGGCCGCGGATGCGGGCCCGCGCGGCCTCGGTGTCGCCCGCCTGCAGGCGGAAGGTGGCGGACACGAACCACTCGTCGGCCGGGCCGCGCACCTCGCGGTAGCCGATCTCGTAGTCCTCCGGCCCGCGCCGGTGCAGCAGGCCCTGGCGGTCCAGCGTCTCCACCGATTCCACCAGCGGCCAGGTCTCGCCGCCGAAGGCGCCGGCGTTCATCGCCAGCGCGCCGCCCACGGTGCCGGGGATGCCGGCCAGGAACTCCAGCCCCACCAGCCCCTCGGCGGCGGCAAAGCGGGCCGCCCGGGCGCAGCTCACGCCGGCCTGCAGGTAGATCCGCTCCTCGTCGAGGCGCTTCATCTCGTTGAGCGCGCCCTGCATGGCGATCACGGTGCCGCGAATGCCGCCGTCGCGCACCAGCAGGTTGCTGCCCAGGCCGATGAAGGTGATCGGCTCGTCGGCGGGCAGCCGCGACAGGAACAGCTGCAGGTCGATGAGGTCCGCCGGGCGGTACAGGCGGTCGGCCGGGCCGCCCACGCGCCAGGTGGTGTAGCGGGCCAGCGGCTCGTGCTCGAGCAGTTCGCCACGCGGCCTGAGCAGGTCTTCAGCCATCATGGGCGCCTCCTTCCTTCAGGGATTGCGGCAGGGTCTGGGCCAGGGCACCGACATCGCCGGCCCCCTGGGTGATGATCACATCGCCCTCGCGCAGCAGCCGCAGCAGCACGGCAGGCAGTTCCGCGGCGGTCTCCACGAACACCGGATCGACCTGGCCGCGGGCACGGATGGCACGGCACAGGCTGCGGCTGTCGGCGCCGGGAATGGGCTCCTCGCTGGCCGGATACACCTCCAGCATGAGCAGCACATCGGCCTGCGACAGCACCTGGGCGAAGTCCTCGAACAGATCCCGCGTGCGGGTGTAGCGATGGGGCTGGAACACCAGCACCAGCCGCCGCTCCGGCCAGGCCTGGCGCGCGGCACGCAGGGTGGCCCCGATCTCGGTGGGGTGATGGCCGTAGTCGTCCACCAGCGTGACCGGGCCGGCGGGCGTCTGTACCTCGCCCTGCAGCTGGAAGCGGCGGCCGACCCCCTGGAAGCGGCGCAACCCCTCGCGGATGGCCTCGTCCGGCACGCCCAGCTCGTGGGCCACGCCGATGGCAGCCAGCGCATTGAGCGCGTTGTGCACGCCGGGCATGTTCAGTTCCACTTCGAGCGGCGTGTCGCGTTCCGGCAGCCAGACGCTGAAATGGCTGCGCGTGCCCTCGAAGCGCAGTCCGGTGGCGCGGATGTCGGCTTCCTCCGAAAGGCCGTAGGTGCGCACCGGGCGCGTCACCCGCGGCAGGATCTCGCGCACCCCGGCATCGTCGATGCACATCAGGGCCAGCCCATAGAACGGCAGGTGGTGCAGGAACTCGACGAAGGTGTCGTGCAGGCGGCCGATGTCGCCACCGTAGGTGTCCATGTGGTCGGGCTCGATGTTGGTCACCACCGACAGCGTCGGCTGCAGGTACAGGAACGAGGCATCGCTCTCGTCGGCCTCGGCCACCAGGTACTTGCCGCGACCCAGCCAGGAATGGCTGTCGGTGCTGTTGAGCCGGCCGCCGATGACGAAGGTCGGATCCAGCCCGCCTTCGGCCATCAGGCTGGCGATGAGGCTGGTAGTGGTGGTCTTGCCATGGGTGCCGGCCACGGCGATGCCGTAGCGGAAGCGCATCAGCTCGGCCAGCATCTCGGCGCGCGGCACCACCGGGATGCGTGCGGCACGCGCAGCCTGCACCTCGGGATTGTCCTCGCGCAC
This sequence comes from Gammaproteobacteria bacterium, assembly GCA_026995955.1. GTDB lineage: Bacteria > Pseudomonadota > Gammaproteobacteria > J044 > J044 > J044. Next base: position 2,528 of record JALWNJ010000077.1, on the reverse strand, counting down.
CGCCGAGGAGACGACGATGGCATCGGCGCCCTGCACGTGCTGCGCGTCGTGGCCGGTGAAGATCCGCGCCCCCTGTCCCGCCAGGCGGCGGGTCATGGCGTTCTCGGCCAGGTCCGAGCCGGTGATCTCGTAGCCCAGGTGCAGCAGCACCTCGGCGATGCCGCCCATGCCGGAGCCGCCGATGCCCACGAAGTGGATGCGGCGGATGCGTCGCATGGTCATGGTATCGACCACCGTCATGACGCTACCTCCGGCAGACAGGGCCGGCCCTCGGCGGCCTCCAGACAGGCGCGGGCCACCAGTTCGGTGGCCTGCGGCCGCGCCAGGGCGCGTGCCCGTTCGGCGCGCTCGAGCAGTGCGTTGCGATCCAGACCACCCAGCAGGTCGGCCAGGCGTTCGGCGTCGAACGCGCCCTGCGGCACCAGCCAGGCGGCGCCGGCCTCGGCCAGATAGCGGGCGTTGCCGGTCTGGTGGTCGTCCACCGCATGCGGGAACGGGACCAGGATGGCAGGCAGACCGGCCGCCGCCAGTTCCGCCACCGTCAGGGCCCCGGCCCGGCACAGCACCACATCGGCCCAGCCATAGGCCGCGGCCATGTCGTCGAGGAAGGCGCGCAGGTCGGCCTCTACGCCGGCCGCCCGGTAGGCCGCGCGGGCCTCGTCCAGGCCGCGCTCGCCGGCCTGGTGCAGCACCTGCGGGCGCTGCTGCTCGGGCAGACGCGCCAGGGCCTGCGGCACCACCTCGTTGAACACCCTTGCGCCCAGGCTGCCGCCCACCACCAGCAGGCGCAGCGGCCCCCGGCGGCCGGCCCAGCGCTCGGCCGGTGCCGGCAGGCCGGCGATCTCGTCCCGCACCGGATTGCCGACCACCCGTGCCCGCGGCAGTGCGCCAGGGAAGCCTGCCAGCACGCAGCGCGCCAGCCGTGCCAGCACCCGGTTGGTCAGGCCGGCGACGGAATTCTGTTCGTGGATCACCAGCGGGCGCCGTGCCAGCCAGGCGGCCAGCCCGCCGGGGCCGGCGGCGAAGCCGCCCATGCCCAGCACCGCGCGCGGCCGGTGACGGTGCAGTGCGCGCCCGGCCTCGGCCACCGCGCGCAGGATGCGCCAGGGAGCCGCCAGCCAACCGCGCAGGCCCTTGCCGCGCAGTCCGCGCACGGCGATCCACTCGGCCGGGATGCCGGCCTCGGGGACGATGCGCGTCTCCATGCCGCCGCGGCTGCCCAGCCACACCACCGGCACGCCGCGCGCATCGAGCGCCCGCGCCACCGCCAGCGCCGGGAAGATGTGCCCGCCGGTACCGCCGGCCATGATCATCACCGGGCGGCTCATGGCACCACCCTCCGCCGCGGTGCGGCGGCGCTGGCCTCGGCCTCGCGCCGTTCGCGGTCGATGCGCAGCACCAGCCCGATCAGGGTGCAGGTCACCAGCATGCTGGAGCCGCCCGCGCTCATCAGCGGCAGGGTCAGGCCCTTGGTCGGCAGCATGCCCATGTTGACGCCGATGTTGATGAAGGCCTGCAGGCCGATCCAGATGCCGGCGCCCCAGGCGAGGAAGGCGCCGAAGCACTGGCCCAGCCGCTCGGCCGCGCCGCCGATGGCGAAGATGCGCCACAACAGCCAACCATAGAGACCGATCACCAGCAGTACGCCGAGCAGGCCGAACTCCTCGGCAAACACGGCGAACAGGAAGTCGTTGTGCGCCTCCGGCAGGTAGAACAGCTTCTGGATGCTGTTGCCGAGCCCGGCCCCGGTCCAGCCACCGCGACCGATGGCGATCAGCGCCTGGGTGAGCTGGAAGCCGCTGTTGAACGGATCCTGCCAGGGATCGAGGAACGCCGTAAGCCGCTTGAGGCGATAGGGCGAGGACACCGCCAGCACGCCCATGGCCAGCACCAGCAGGCCCATCAGGCCGGCGAAGCGCCCCAGCCGCACCCCGGCCAGGAACAGCATGCCCATGCCCATGCCCATCAGCACCACGGCGGCGCCGAAATCCGGCTCCAGCAGCAGCAGTACGGCAAACACGCCGAGCACGGCCACCACCCGCAGGAAGACCCTGAGGTCGTTGCGCACCTGCTCGCCGCGGCGCACCAGGAAACCGGCCAGGTAGATGGCGACGAACAGCTTGGCGAACTCCGACACCTGCAGGCTGAAGAAGCCGAGCGGCAGCCAGCGGGTGCTGCCGTTGACGGTCTTGCCGACGCCGGGGATCAGCACCAGCACCAGCAGGAAGGCGGCGAACAGCAGCAGACCGCGGCCGGATCGCTCCCACTGCTGCAGCGGAATGCGGTACATCAGCGCCATCAGCATCAGGCCGGCGGCCACGAACACCAGCTGGCGCTGGAAGAAGTAGAGCGGATTGCCGGTATTGCGATCGGCCACGGTGATCGAGGCCGAGGCCACCATCACCAGGCCCAGGCCGAGCAGGGTGCCCACCACTGCCAGCAGCGCCCAGTCCGGATGCACCAGACTGCGGCCGGCACGGCGGCGCGGGGCGGAACGGCGATCCAGCAGCAGCTCAGCCATGGATCAC
>JALWNJ010000076.1 GCA_026995955.1 Gammaproteobacteria bacterium | reverse complement strand
CCCTCTGGATCCCGGCGTCATTGCCGAGGCCTTCGCCGAGGCCCTGGGCGAGCTGGACCAGGGGGTGGCCGTTCAGCTCATCATCCTCAAGCTGTTCGATCAGGGCGTCATCGGTACCCTGGACGACGTCTATGCCCGCATCGACGAGCAACTGCGGGCCGAAGGTCTGCTGCCCGATCTCGATCCCTCCGCGGTGGGCGGGGCACCCACGGGCAGCAAGGGCGAGCGGCGCCGGGCATCGGATGGCGACGACGAAGACGAGCTCCCGGAAGGGACGGATCTCTTCAACCTGTTGCGCCAGGCGGTCAGCAAGGGCGTGGCCGAAGGCGCCATGAGCGTTTCGGGAACCTGGAACATGCCGCCACTGGGCGAAGATGGCCAGCCGCTTCCGGTTGCGCCTGGCGCTTCCGGCGGCGTATGTGGCAGCGGCCCCTGGCCCATGCCGCCCGGCACGGTGGTGGCGGCGACGCCCGATCTGGTGCAGGCCCTCTCGAGTCTGCAGCACGAGGAGGTCGGCAGCGAGGCCGGGGCACCGCTGCAGGGCGAGGCCCTGGGCGCGCACATTGTCCAGGCAGTGAGCCGGATCAAGGGGGCGGAAGTCGCCGGCATCGATCCAGTGGACCAGACCTTGGTGGACATCGTGTCCACCCTGTTCGACTTCATCTACGACGATCCCAGCATTCCCGACCGCATCAAGGTGCTCATAGGCCGCCTGCAGATCCCGGTCATCAAGGTGGCGATCCTCGACAAGGGATTCTTCGCCCGCAAGAACAATCCTGCGCGGCGGCTGCTCAACACCCTGGCGCGTGCCGGGCTGGGCTGGGTGGACGATGGCAGCGAGACCCAGCAGGCCCTGTACCGGCGCATGGAGCAGGTGGTGGAGCGCATCCTCGACGAGTTCGAGGACGATGTCGAAGTCTTCGAGCAGGAGCTGGAAGCCTTCGAGCACTGGCTGCAGGAGGAACAGCAGCGCGCCCTGCAGCAGGAGGAGCAGAGCGCCCGTGCCGACCAGAATCGGGAACAGCTGGCCATCGCCAAGGCGGTCGCCCGCCAGGCCATCAGCCAGGTGCTGGACGATGTGGAGGTACCGGAGCCGGTACGCGCCTTCCTGGAAGGCACCTGGAAGGATCTGCTGGTGGTGTTGCACCTGCGGGCCGGCAGCGAGTCGGAAACCTGGAAGAAGGTGCTCAAGGTGGCGGTGACTCTGGTCTGGAGCCTGCAGCCCAAGGCTGATGCCGCGGAACGCAAGCAGCTGGCTGGCATCCTGCCCGCCCTGATCCGCTCCCTGCGCGAAGGCATGCGGCGCATGTCGGTGAGCGAGGAGGCAGAACGCGCCCTGCTCGAACTGCTGTCACGCGAACATGCCCGGCTGATGCAGCAGCCGGCGGCGGGGGAACAGCCGGCACCCGTCCCCGAACGGCCCGAGAGCGACGCGAATGCGCCCGCCACCACGGCAGCAGAAGCCCAGTCCGCCGATTCCCCCGGAGGCGTGTCCGAAGGTGCCATGGAGCCGGCGAGCGAAGATCGGGACCGCAACTTCATGGCGCGCAAGATCGACGAGATCAACCGAT
>JALWNJ010000075.1 GCA_026995955.1 Gammaproteobacteria bacterium | reverse complement strand
CACTGGAGCCAGGCCAACGGCGGCGCCCAGCCCGACAGCCGCACGCGCTGGGAGATCATGCGCGATGCCTCGGTCGAGGTGGGACCGGCGCTGTTCTTCTCGCTGCTTATCATCACCCTGAGCTTCGTGCCGGTGTTCTCGCTGGAGGCGCAGGAGGGCCGGCTGTTCGCGCCGCTGGCCTTTACCAAGACCTACGCCATGGCCGCCGCGGCCGGCCTGTCGGTGACCCTGGTGCCGGTGCTGATGGGCTACTTCATCCGCGGCCGTATCCCGTCCGAGGAGGCCAACCCCATCTCACGGGTGCTGATCCGCGGCTACCAGCCGCTGCTCAAGGGGCTGCTGCACCATCCCTGGCTGACGCTGGCCATCGCCCTCGTCACCATGGCCACGCTCTGGTATCCACTGCGCAACCTGGGCTCGGAGTTCATGCCCGAGCTGGAGGAGGGCGACCTGCTCTACATGCCCACCACCCTGCCGGCGGTTTCCATCGGCAAGGCGGCGGAACTGCTGCAGCAGACCGACCGAATGATCCGCACCCTGCCCGAGGTGGAGCGGGTGTTCGGCAAGGTCGGCCGTGCCGACACCGCCACCGATCCGGCGCCGCTGACCATGATCGAGACCACCATCATGCTCAAGCCCAAGGACCAGTGGCGTCCTGGGGTGACGCTCGACGACCTCATCGCCGAGCTTCAGCAGAAGGTCAAGCTGCCGGGCGTGACCAATGCCTGGGTGCAGCCGATCAAGACCCGCATCGACATGCTCGCCACCGGTATCAAGACGCCGGTGGGCATCAAGGTGTCGGGGCCGGACCTCAAGGTCATCGAGGACATCGGGCGCCAGATCGAGGGCGTGCTCAATACCGTGCCCGGCACTGCCTCGGCCTATTCCGAGCGCGTCAAGGGCGGCCGCTACATCGAGGTGGTGCCGGATCGCGTCAAGGCCGCGCGCTTCGGACTCAACATCAGCGATGTCAACGAGATCATCGGCGCCGCGGTGGGCGGGGTGAACATCACCCGCACCGTCGAGGGGCTGGAGCGCTATCCGGTCAATGTGCGCTATCCGCGCGCCGTGCGCGACGACATCGACAAGCTGGCCAACCTGCCCATCGTCACGCCCTCGGGCGCGCAGATCCCGCTGTCGCGCATCGCCGACATCCGCATCAGCGATGGCCCGCCGATGCTCAAGAGCGAGAACGCGCGGCTCAACGGCTGGACCTTCGTCGACATCGAGGGCGTCGATCTGGGCAGTTATGTGAAGGCCGCGCAGCAGGCGGTGCGCGAGCGGGTGAAGCTGCCGCCCGGCTACTCCATCCAGTGGTCCGGACAGTACGAGTACATGCTGCGGGTGGAGGAGAAGATGCGCCTGCTGGTGCCGGCCACCCTGCTGGTGATCTTCATCCTGCTGTACCTGAACTTCCGCAACCTCACCGAGCCGATGATGGTGATGTTCTCGCTGCCCTTCGCGCTGGTCGGCGGCTTCTGGTACCTGTGGCTGCTCGACTTCAACATGTCGGTCGCGGTCTGGGTGGGCTTCATCGCCCTGGCCGGTGTGGCCGCCGAGTTCGGCATCGTCA
>JALWNJ010000074.1 GCA_026995955.1 Gammaproteobacteria bacterium | reverse complement strand
CCAGGCCTTCGAGAAGATTCTGGAGCGCCATTCCCGCCCCGGGGGCAGTGCCCGCGGGGCTCGTGTTCTGGACCAGGTCGAGTATCTGCAGCATGGATGCGGTATCCCTGTCGAGGAGGCCTGCCCATCCTGTTTGCAGGCTTCGTGCCAATCGGCTTCCCCTCAGGGCTTCCCTGGATCGCGGCGTCGATGGCCCATCAGTGCCCGTTCGTCCTGATCGTGCTGTTCGCGGCGTTCCTGCTGGCGCCGTTCCTCGTCCCGCAGACGGTCGATGAGGCCATCGATGGCCTTGAGCCGACCGCGTTGGGCCAGCCAGGCGGCGCGGCAGCGGTCGGCATCGGCGCGGCATTGCTCCATCAGCCGGCGCTGCTGCTCGATGGCCTGATCGAGCTGGGCCAGAAAGCGACGGAACTGCTCGATGCCGGTACGCTGCAGGCCCTGCAACGCCCGGGCATAGCGGCGCTGATACTCGGACCGGTAGCCAATGAGCTGATCCAGCTGCGCCTCCATGGCCTGCAGCTGGCGTTGCGACTCGCCCAGCGCCCGCGCGGCATCGCGTTCGCGATTGCGCTCGATGCGCGAGACCGGCCTCATCCTTTCGCTGCGGGGTTTCATCCCATCCTGCCTCCGAGATCGAGACTACCGATCGGGGCCGCACCAAGTGTGGCATTCGGCGCGGCATTCGGCCCTGCTTCCTGCGCCGTCCCCGAGGCCTCGCTGGTGGCAAACAGCTCGTGCAGCTCGCGCACGCTGCGCGCCCAGTCCACGGCCTCGTTCATGTCCTGGGAAAGATACTGCTCCAGATGCGGGTACAGCGCAATGGCCTCGTCGATGCGTGGATCGGAACCGGCCTGATAGGCCCCCACCGAGATGAGGTCGCGATTCTGCTCGTAGGTGGCGTGGATCTGACGGAAGCGGCGAGCGTCCTGCAGGTGTTCGGGGCTGACGATGTCGGTCATCACGCGGCTGATGGAGGATTCCACATCGATGGCCGGATAGCGGCCGCCCTCGGCAATCTCGCGCGAGAGCACGATGTGGCCGTCGAGAATGGCGCGCGCGGCATCGGCAATCGGGTCGTTGTGGTCGTCGCCCTCGGTGAGCACGGTGTAGAAGGCCGTGATCGAGCCGCTGCCGGGCGGACCGTTGCCGGCGCGCTCCACCAGCCGCGGCAGGCGGGCGAACACCGAGGGCGTGTAGCCCTTGGTCGCCGGCGGCTCGCCGATGGCCAGCGAGATCTCGCGCTGGGCCTGGGCGAAGCGGGTCAGCGAGTCCATCAGCAACAGGACATTACGACCGCTGTCGCGAAAGTGTTCGGCAATGGCACTGGCCACCATGGCGCCGTGCAGGCGCATCAGCGGCGGCTGGTCGGCCGGAACCGCCACCACCACGGCACGGCGCATGCCCTCGGGCCCGAGGATGTTCTGGATGAATTCGTTGACCTCGCGGCCGCGCTCGCCGATGAGCCCGACCACGATGACATCGGCGGCAGTGAACCGGGTCATCATGCCCAGCAGCACACTCTTGCCCACGCCGCTGCCGGCGAACAGCCCCAGGCGTTGGCCACGCCCGACGCTGAACAG
>JALWNJ010000073.1 GCA_026995955.1 Gammaproteobacteria bacterium | reverse complement strand
GGCCTGGACCTCGGTAAGGGCAACGGCGGTGTGATGGTAGTGATTGTCCATCAGGCCCTCGAAACCGAAGATGTCTCCGGTGGTGAGCAGCCGCAGCGTCTGGCTGCGGCCGCTGGGCAGTTCGCGCATCAGCTTGACGACCCCGGACTTGATGGTCCAGGCGGCCGAAACGGCCGCCTGTTCCCGATAGAAGACCTCGCCCGTCTCGTAGCGCATGGTGAACACCGGAATGTTCAGCCGGCGCAGATCCTCGACCGTAAAGCCGGCGAAGATACTGATGGAACGAATCGGGCAGTGGATGCAGTCGCTCGCGGCCTCCTTTCGGGGCATGTTGTGGCCTGCCCCTCAGCCCGGAAATTGCATGAAGTTGCCGGATGGATGTGCGTCTGGCGTGCAGACACCGGCAGCGTGGGCCCGCAACGAATCGCTGTTTACGAATGATCGGAACATGTTCATCGCAATCATGGTCTGGGTGACATTCGAAGCGGCTTCATGCAGTTTTTGGGCTAGTTCAGGGGGCGTATCACCGTGAAGGCCCCACGGATGTCTCCCGGCCGGAAGCCGGTCGCCCTGTCCTCAGGGTAGAGGGTTTTGATGCGTTTCGCCAGCTCCGGCTTGATGCGGGTGCCGTGGCAGGTAAGGCAGACCTTGCCGGTGGGGATCGCTTTCATGTAGCGATAGACCTTGCCGTTGGCAGTCTCCACGATCTCGCCATGCTCGAGCTTCTGTACCGGTTCGCCGGATGCCTTGCGTTTCTCGAATTCCAGCAGCACACGCTTCTCCCAGGCGTCGGGCGCGTTGGCCGGATTGCGGGTCTTCAGGCTGGTTCGGCCCACCTTCTGCCAGCCGTATTTCTCGGCGATGGCGCGGCTGATGGCCGGTGCCGCCTTGTTGCAGACCTGGATGGCCCCCTCCGGGCCGCTGCCCTTGAGCGCGCCCTTGAGCGTGCCCTTGAGTTCGCCGGCGAATTCCTTGATCGCCTTGCGGGTTTCGGTGCGCAGGGCCTCGTCACTGGTGGTGGCCTGCAGCGGGAGTGACAGAAGGGTTGCGCTCAGCGCGAGTGCGGTCAGGGGGATGGCGTGTCGTGGCATGGTTCTTCTCCTCATTGGGATCCGGGGTTGTTGATCGGTCTCGTTTGCCTTTCGATAATGGGGTGTCGTGTCGCCAGGCTCAAGTCCGTCTCACCGACTTCGTCTCAGCAGGACATAGACGGCTCCCGTTCCACCGTGACGGGGGAGGGCGGAGTGGAAGGCCAGCACCTCGTCCATCTGGCGCAGCCAGTGATCCACACGGGTCTTGAGCACCGGGCCTTCGTTGCGCGAACGCAGCCCCTTGCCATGGATCACCCGCACGCAACGCCTGCCCTCGGCAGCGGCACTGCGCAGGAAGGCCTGCAGTGCCAGCCGTGCCTCGTCACGGGTCAGCCCGTGCAGATCCAGTTCGTCCTGGATGGCATAGGCACCGCTACGCAGTTTGCGGAACACCTTTTTCTGCACCCCCTCGCGGCAGAACGAGAGGATGTCGCCGGGTTGGTGGTCGGCGCTGTCGGGGATGTGGTCCGACAGTGCATCGCGCATCACCCGGGCCTCGTCT
>JALWNJ010000072.1 GCA_026995955.1 Gammaproteobacteria bacterium | reverse complement strand
TCGGCCAGCGCGTTCCGCTCAAGAAGCAGGGACGCGAGTACGCCGCCTGCTGCCCCTTCCACAGCGAGAAGACCCCGTCCTTCTTCGTCAGCCCCGTCAAGCAGTTCTACCACTGCTTCGGCTGCGGCGCGCATGGCACCGCCATCGGCTTCCTGATGGAATACGACAACCTCGACTTCGTCGAGGCGGTGGAAGAGCTGGCGCGCATGGCCGGCGTCGAGGTGCCGCGCGAGCAGACAGCGGCCCGTGGCCAGGCCCCGGCACGGCACGAGGATAGCCTGTTGCCCGAGCTGCGCGCGCTGATGCAGCGCGCCGCCGACTACTACCGCGCGCAGCTGCGCCGTCATCCCCGCGCCGGCGAATACCTGCGCGAGCGCGGACTGTCCGGCGAGATTGCGCGCGACTACGGACTGGGCTATGCCCCGGAGGCCTGGGACGGGCTGCTGCGACACCTGCAGGCACCGGAAGAACGGCTGGTGACCGCGGGGCTGGCCATCCGCAACGACCAGGGACGCATCTACGACCGCTTCCGCGGTCGCATCATGTTCCCGATCCGCAACCGGCGCGGCGATGTCGTCGGTTTTGGCGGCCGCGTGCTGGGCACGGGCGAACCCAAGTACCTCAACTCGCCGGAGACGCCGCTGTTCCACAAGGGCCGCGAGCTGTACGGCCTGTACGAGGCACGCCGCTTCAACCGCCGCCTCGAGCGCCTGCTGGTGGTGGAGGGCTACATGGACGTCATCGCCCTGGCCCAGCATGGCATCCGCAATGCGGTGGCCACGCTGGGCACCGCCACCACCGACGAGCACCTGCAGGTGCTGTTCCGCAATGTCTCGGAACTGGTGTTCTGCTTCGACGGCGACCGGGCCGGACGCGAGGCGGCCTGGAAGGCACTGGCCGTCACCCTGCCGCACATGCAGGACGGGCGCGAGGTGGGCTTTCTGTTCCTGCCCGAGGGCGAGGACCCGGACAGCCTGGTGCGACGCGAGGGCCGGACCGCCTTCGAGGCGCGCCTCGACCAGGCCACCGGGATCGCCGAGTACTTCCTGGCGGAGCTGACGCGGCGACACAACGCTCATACCCGCGCCGGGCGCACCCATCTGGCCAGGGACGCGCTGGCGCTGATCCGTACCATGCCCTCCGGCCTGCTGCGTACGGCCCTGGTGGAGGAGGTGGCGCGGCTCGCGCACCTGCGCCCGGAGCAGCTGCTGGAGGGCCTGCGCAGCAACCAGCCCTCGGAACCGGCACCCGACCGCCGCCAGCAGCTGCGCGTCACCCCGGTACGCCTGGCGCTGCACGCGCTGCTCAACGAGCCACGACTCGCCGACGACGACATGCCCACGGACTGGCTGCGCGAGGTGGATCGCCCCGGCATCGATCTGCTGCTGGAACTCATTGAAAACATTCGTCGTGATCCCCATGTTAGCCCTGCCATCCTGCTGGAGCGCTACCGCGACAGCGAGGCGGGCCGGCACCTGCAGCGCATCGCCGCCTGGCAGCCGCCGGGACTCGAGCAGGCCGGGGTGGAACGCATGTACCGCGATGCCATCGAGCGCCTGCGTGCCCTCTACGAGGAGCAGCGTCTGGAGCGCCTGCTGTTCAAGGCCGACAGCGAGGGCCTGAGCGAGGACGAGAAACGCGAGCTGAACGCGCTGCTCACCCGCCGTTGACCTCGCCCCGCGCGCGTCGCTGGCATGGCAAGAGACAAGCCGGCATGCTATAATGCTTGGTTCCATTCAGAATTCTGCACAGTCATCCAGGACACTTCATGGATCAGTCAGCACAGCAATCCCGACTCAAGGAGCTCATCGCCAAGGGCAAGGAACAGGGCTACCTCACCTATGTCGAGGTCAACGACCACCTGCCCGACAACATCGTCGAGCCGGAGCAGATCGAAGAGATCATCGCCATGATCAACGACATGGGGATCCAGGTCTTCGAGCAGACTCCGGACGCCGAACAGCTGCGCCTGGCCGGGATCGGCACCCCCGACGAGGAAGTGGCCGAGGAGGCCGTGGCGGCGCTGGCCTCGCTGGAGACCGAGCTCGGCCGCACCACCGACCCGGTGCGCATGTACATGCGCGAGATGGGCTCGGTGGAACTGCTCACCCGCGAGGGCGAGATCGCCATCGCCAAGCGCATCGAGGAAGGCCAGGCCCAGGCCCAGCACGCGCTCGCCCACTATCCGGAGACGGTGCGCGTGCTGCTGGACGAATACGAGAAGGTCAAGGCCGGCGAGATGAAGCTCACCGACCTCGTCGTCAGCTTCATCGATCCCAATGCCGACGACGAGGTCGCGCAGCCGGTGATGAGCGGCCCCGAGGCCGACAAGAACAAGGCCGACGACGAGGAGGACGAGGCGCCGGTGGACACCGGCCCCGATCCGGAAGAGGCCAAGAAGCGCTTCGCCAAGCTCAAGCGCCTCTACAACAAGGTGGTCAAGGCCGCCCAGGGCGACGACGCCGAGGCGCTGCAGAAGGCCCAGGCGGCACTGGCCGACTACTTCATGGAGTTCAAGCTGGTGCCCAGGGTACTGGACCAGCTGACCAGGAACCTGCACGACATGATCGCCCGCATCCGCGAACAGGAACGGCTGATCATGGACCTGTGCGTGAACAAGGCGCACATGCCGCGCAAGGCCTTCATCGACAGCTTTCCGGACAACGAGACCAACCCGGAATGGCTGCCGAAGCTGCTGCGCGGTCGGCAGAAGTACGTCGCCGCGCTGAAGGAGTTCAAGGACGAGATCCTGCGCGCGCAGCAGAAGCTGGCCGCCATCGAACAGGAGGCCGGGCTGTCGATCGCCAACATCAAGGACATCAACCGCCGCATGTCCATCGGCGAGGCCAAGGCGCGCCGCGCCAAGAAGGAGATGGTCGAGGCCAACCTGCGCCTGGTAATCTCCATCGCCAAGAAGTACACCAATCGCGGCCTGCAGTTCCTGGACCTCATCCAGGAAGGCAACATCGGCCTGATGAAGGCGGTGGACAAGTTCGAATACCGCCGCGGCTACAAGTTCTCGACCTACGCCACCTGGTGGATCCGGCAGGCCATCACCCGCTCCATCGCGGACCAGGCACGCACCATCCGCATCCCGGTGCACATGATCGAGACCATCAACAAGCTCAACCGCATCAGCCGCCAGATGCTGCAGGAGATGGGCCGCGAGCCGACGCCGGAGGAACTGGCCGAGCGCATGGAGATCCCCGAGGACAAGGTGCGCAAGGTGCTCAAGATCGCCAAGGAGCCGATCTCCATGGAGACCCCCATCGGCGACGACGAGGACTCGCATCTGGGCGACTTCATCGAGGACGTGAACGTCATCTCGCCCATCGAATCGGCGGTCAACACCAGCCTCTCCGAGGCCACCCGCGAGGTGCTGGCCAGCCTCACCCCGCGCGAGGCCAAGGTGCTGCGCATGCGTTTCGGCATCGACATGAACACCGACCACACGCTTGAGGAGGTTGGCAAGCAGTTCGACGTTACCCGCGAGCGCATCCGCCAGATCGAGGCCAAGGCGCTGCGCAAGCTGCGCCATCCCACGCGCTCGGAGATGCTGCGCAGCTTCCTCGACCTGGAGTAGGCAGCCCGCCCGCCCCTTGCACCCGGCCCGTCGATCCGGCAGGATGACGGGCCGCGTCGCGCATGGGCCCGTAGCTCAGTTGGTCAGAGCAGTCGACTCATAATCGATCGGTCCCAGGTTCAAGTCCTGGCGGGCCCACCATTCACTCCCTCCCGCACTTGATTATGGCCGTGGATTTGGCATAGTTGTCGGTAACTTTGGGCTACCGCTGTCACAGTCAAGGAATCGCACATGGATCTGGCCACCCTCATCGGCCTGGTAAGCGTCATCGGCGTCGTCTTCGGCGCCATCATCATCGGCGGCGACATTGGCATCTTCATCAATGTGCCGTCACTCATCATCGTCATCGGCGGCACCCTGGCAGCCACCATCATCCGCGTCTCGCTGGGGCAGTTCCTGGGCTCCTTCAAGGTCGGACTGAAGGCCATCTTCAACAAGCAGACACCGCCCGAGAAGCTGATCGAGGAGGCGGTGGAGCTGGCCAATGTGGCACGCAAGGAGGGCATCCTGGCGCTGGAGAACGCCGAGATCAGCGACCCCTTCCTCAAGCGCGGCATCTCGCTGTGCATCGACGGTCATCCACCCGAGGTGGTACAGCAGATGCTGTCCAAGGACATCAACCTGGCCATCGAGCGCCACGAGGTGGGCGTCAACATGTTCAAGGCCATCGGCGACTATGCGCCCGCCATGGGCATGATCGGCACCCTCATCGGCCTGGTGCAGATGCTCTCCAACATGTCGGACCCCAAGTCCATCGGGCCGGCCATGGCGGTGGCCCTGCTCACCACCCTGTACGGCGCGGTGATCGCCAACGGCTTCGCCCTGCCGATCTCGGAAAAGCTCAAGACCATCAGCGACCAGGAGCGGCTGACCCGCAGCCTGATCCTGGAATCCATCTCCGCCATCCAGGCCGGCACCAACCCGAGGGTGATGGAGCAGCTGCTCTACACCTACCTGCCCGAGTCCAAGCGTCCGGCTGCCGACGCTGACTAGCCATGAGCGAAGAGGCCAAGAAGCAGGATTGTCCCAGCGGCGCGCCGGCATGGGTGATGACCTTTGCCGACCTGATGTCCCTGCTCATGTGCTTCTTTGTGCTGCTGCTGTCCTTCTCCGAGATGGACGTGCAGAAGTTCAAGCAGATCGCCGGCTCCATGAAGTTCGCCTTCGGCGTGCAGCGTATCGTCGAGGCCAAGGACATCCCCAAGGGCACCAGCGTCATCGCCCAGGAGTTCAGCCCCGGCAAGCCCACCCCGACCACGCTGCAGGTGGTGCAGCAGGAGACCACCGACGATACCCGCGAAAACGTGGAAATGCTGGAGGCCACCTCGCAGAAGATCCAGGAAATGGCCGAGACCATCCGCGAGGAGCTGAAGGACGAGGTGGATCAGGGTCTGCTGGAGGTCGACACCGAGGCCAACGAGGTCATGATCCGCATCCGCGAGAAGGGTTCCTTCCCCTCCGGCAGCGCGGTCATCAACCGATCCTTCCTGCCCATCCTGCGGCGCATCGCCGAGGTGCTCAAGAAGACCGATGGCGAGATCGTGGTGGCCGGACACACCGACAATGTGCCGATCTCGACGCCCACTTACCCGTCCAACTGGGTACTTTCTGCCGCGCGTGCCGCCAATGTGGTCCATTTCTTCAGCAAGCTCGATCCCGAGCTGGCCAACCGCATGCAGATCCGCGCCTATGCCGATACCCGGCCCAAGGTGCCGAACGACACGCCGCAGCACCGCGCCCAGAACCGGCGCGTGGAGATCATCATCCGCGAGGGCAGCAGCGAACCGATCCAGGTCGAGGATCCCGACCAGATCCTGGAGATCCGCCAATGAGCGATGCCAGCGAGCGCCGCCGCAGTTTCCGCATCAACGACCACATCAGCCTCGAGGTCGAGCCGCTGAACGACGATTCGACCGTCCAGGACTGGCGCGCGCATTTCGACGAGGAGCGCGAGCGCCTGGCGCTGGCCAACGACTACCTGCTGCTCAAGGACCAGTTCCTGCCCAGGCTGGCCGCTGTCCAGTCGCATCATCCCGATGTCGCCGCCTACCTGCGTCATCTGGAACAGAAGATCGACCGACTTGCGGGCATCGTTCAGCAGCGCGAGCTGGGCCTGCCGCTCAGGCCAACCCACGAGGCCAACCTGAGCGCCACCGGCATCCGCTTTGTGCACGAGGCGCCCCTGGAACAGGGCAGCCATGTGGGCCTGCGCATCGTGCTCTATCCCGAGCTGGCCGTCATCCCGGCCCTGGGGCGGGTGGTGTGGTGCCGACCGGCCGAGGACGGCCGGCACGAGGTCGCCATCGACTTCGAACACATCGACCCCCGCGACGCCGACCTGCTGGCGCGCCACAATGTGCGTACCCAGATGCGCAGCATCCGCCGGCCGCCCGACGAGGACGAATGACCGCCACGGCGCTCCTCGACCAGGTTCCCGGGCTGCGCATCCCGGCGCTGGCCGACAACCTGCGTGCCTGCCGAGACACCCTGGACGCCCCCGGCACTGCGCTGGCCGATGTCGGTGACATCATCAATCGTGACCCGGGCCTGGCCACGCACTTCTTCCGCCAGGTCAACCAGGGCCGGATCGGCGGCAGCCGCCCCCTGATCAGCACCATCGAGAGCACCCTCAATCTGATGGGCGAGACCGCCATCCGCCACCAGCTCGGCCAAGTACCGGTGCTGGAAGAAACGGTCACGGACAAGGCCGTGCGCCAACACTGGTACCGCCTCATCGTGCGCGCCCGGCTGGCGGCCGAGATCGTCGCCGAGTGGGGCCGACTGCAGAACGACCGCGCCCCCAGCGAGCTGATGGCGGCCTGTTTCCTGCAGCCGTTGGGCGAGTTCCTGCTGGCCCTGGCCCGGCCGGACGACTTCCTTGCCTGCGCGCGCGTGGAGCTCGGGGGTGGCCACCGCAATGCCTGCGAACTCGAGCGCCTGGGGGTGCGCAGCCGCGATCTGGGGCGCCGCGCAGCCAGCGCGTGGGGCCTGCCCTTGCTGCTGCAGGAGAGCCTGGACCCGGCTGCCATGATCGGCCGGGCGCAGAATGTGGTGGTGGCCTATGCGCTCGCCAGCGCGGCCGACATCGGCCACTGGCGCAGCCCGGCGGTCGAGGCGGCCCTGGAACTCGCCGCCGGCTACCTCAACCGCCCGCCAGCCGAGGTCAGTCATAGGCTGCACCAGGTGGCCGCGCACGCGGCCAGACAGTTCCGCCTCCCCGGCGTCGTCCCGCCCGCCGCCAAGCTGCTGTGGACGGTCCTGCCCGAGGGCCCGGCCGAGCCGGCCGAGCCACCCGCAACAAAACCCGAGCCCCCGGCCGCGCCGCCCGCGACGCCAGACATCGCACCGCTCAAGGCAGCGCTGACCGAGACCCTGCGTGCGGGGGGCGATGCCAATGCCCTGATCCGAACCCTGCTGCAAAGGCTGCACGAGGACTACGGCTTCCGGCGCAGCCTGCTGCTGTTGCCGGACCCGCAACGCACGCGACTCACGGTACGCCACAAGGAGGGCTTCGGTCACGAGGCCACCGGCCTGTTCGTGGACCTGCTCAAGCCAGGGCTGTTCCGCAAGGCGATGGAAAAGCAGCAACTGCTGTGGATCCACGACGAGAACTATCCGAAGGTGGCCGCCAGCCTGCCGGAGCGCTGGACCCGGGCCGTGTCCTCGGCCAACTTCCTGCTGCTCACGCTGGGCGTGGGCGAGCGCACCCTGGGGGTGATCTACCTGGACCAGGAGGGCAGGCCCATTCCGGAGGCGCTGGCACGGGCCCTGCAACCGGTCGCGAAGCTGCTGGCCCGGGCCTTGCAGATCGCCCACGAGCGCAAGGCTCAACGCAA
>JALWNJ010000071.1 GCA_026995955.1 Gammaproteobacteria bacterium | reverse complement strand
TCCCGGGTCTGCACCTGGAGGCGGCGGGTGAGGTCGCCCTGCGCCATGGCGCGCGAGGTCTCCACCATCTGTTTCATGATGCCGAAGAAGCTGATGCTGAAGGCCACGAACAGGTAGGCGACGAAGAGCAGGATGCCGATGACGAAGCCGAGCGCGGTGCGCCGCTCGGTTTCGGCACGGGCAATGCGGGCCTCGAGCAGTTCTTCCAGCGCCTCGCGCGCGCTGTCGAGCAGGCGGAAGTTGCGGCCGATGGCCTCGGTGCCGAGCTGGAAGATGGTGCTGGCAGAGACATCCGGCTTGTCCTGGCCGAGCATTTGGTTCAGGGCCTTGAGGAAGCCATCGGTCGCCTCCCGGGCGCCACGGGCGGCCCCGCCAAGACGGGCATCCAGTGCCGGATTGGCTGTCACCGCAGTTTCATACTTGAGGCGGGCGAGGCTCTCCTGGTTTTCCACCAGGGTGGTCAGCGTATGCAGGCGCGCCCAGCTGTCGGGCGTAAATCGACCCTGGGCGGCGATGCCGGCGGCGATGCCACGCGCCTGCCCCAGCTGTTCGGTAATCTGCGGCACCTCGACGATGCTGAGGCTGGCCAGCGAATTGCCGTCCAGATCGGGATCGAGCAGCAGGCCGGACTGCTCGCCGATGTGCACCATGAAGCGCAGGCCGTCGGCGATGAGCCGGGAATGCGCCTCGAACAGTTCCTCAGGCTTGCGCTGGTCGAGGTCGGCCAGCAGCGCCTGCCACTGGCGACGGAAGCGGGCCACCATGCCCTCGGTGGAGAGCGCCTTGCCATGGGCCTGGTCGTAGGCCTCGAGTTCATCGAAGGCGGTGGCAATGCGCTTGCGCAGTTCCTCCAGCCGGGGGGCGAAATCTTCGCTTCCGTTGAGATAGGCATTGAGCATGCCGCGGTGCTGCGGGATCAGTTCCAGCAGGGCACGGGTGTGGGCCAGATATTCCAGGCCCACCTGCTCGCGCTGCGCCTGGTCGATGGTGTGCGCCATGTTGCCGAGCAGCAGGAACAGCATGTAGCCGATGGGCAGGGCGAACACCAGGGTCACGAGCAGGAACTTGGCGCGGAAGCCGAGGCTGTCCATCAGCCGGATGCCGGGGAGGAAGAGGGTACGCAGCATGCTCACTCCTTGTGCCTGGGTCCGGAGGGGTCATCCGGATTTATAGATCAGATCCACGGATTCTGCAGATCCGCCCCTTGTCCTCATCGGCCGCGCGCCGGAAAACTTGAGCGTGCGCGATCAGTCGCCCGCCAGGCGCGCACGGGCCTCGGCGATGGCGCGGCGTACCTGGGCCGGCGCGGTGCCGCCGATGTGGTCGCGCGCCGCCACCGAGCCCTCCAGTGTCAATACCTCGAACACGTCTTCTTCGATCCGCTCGGAGAAACGACGCAGCTCCTCGAGTGACATCTCGGCCAGATCGCGCCCGGTCTCCACGCCGAGCGCCACGGCCTGGCCGACGATCTCGTGGGCGTCGCGGAAGGGGATGCCCTTGCGCACCAGGTAGTCGGCCAGGTCGGTGGCGGTGGAGAAGCCCTGGCGCGCCGCCTCGCGCATGCGCTCGCGGTTGGCGCGTATGTGCGGCACCATG
>JALWNJ010000070.1 GCA_026995955.1 Gammaproteobacteria bacterium | reverse complement strand
GAGTTCTTCTACCAGGGCCGCTATGCCATGTCCTACATGGAGTCGCTGCCCGACTTCGTGCGCCTGGCCGAGGCCTATGGCCATGTCGGCATGCGCATCGAGAAGCCGGAGGACGTGGAAGGCGCGATCCGCGAGGCGATGAAGATGAAGGACCGGCTGGTGTTCATGGACTTCATCATCGACCCGGAAGAGAACGTGTATCCGATGGTCCCGGCCGGCGCCGGCCAGAACGAAATGATCCTGGTGTAAGGCGATGAGACACATTATCTCCATTCTGATGGAAAACGAGGCCGGCGCGCTGTCGCGGGTGTCCGGCCTGTTCTCGGCGCGCGGCTACAACATCGAGTCGCTCACCGTGGCGCCCACCGACGACCCCACGCTGTCGCGCATGACCCTGGTCACGCACGGCAGCGAAGAGGTCATCGAGCAGATCGTCAAGCAGCTCAACAAGCTGATCGACGTGGTAAAGCTCATGGACCTGACCGAGCACCCCCACATCGAGCGCGAGATGCTGTTGATCAAGGTGGTGGTGGAGACCTCGGAGGATCGCGAGGAGGTCAAGCGCCTGGCCGACATCTTCCGCGCCAACATCATCGATGTCACGCGCACCACCTACACCATCGAGATGACCGGCAAGGGCAGCAAGCTCGATGCCTTCATCCAGGCACTGGAGGACTTCCGCATCCACGAGGTGGTGCGCTCCGGCGTCATGGGCATCGCCCGCGGCGAGAAGGCGCTGCACCTGTAGCGCGAATCGTCGCCAACCCAGGAACACGCAAGCAATCAGGGGTAACACATGAACATCTACTACGACAAAGACGCGGATCTCTCCATCATTCGCAGCAAGAAGGTCACCATCATCGGTTTCGGCTCGCAGGGTCATGCCCATGCCATGAACCTGAAGGACTCCGGGGTCGATGTCACCGTCGGCCTGCGCCCCGGCTCCGCCTCTGCCGCCAAGGCCGAGAAGGCCGGCATCCCCGTGCAGCCCATCGAGGAAGCGGTGCAGGGGGCCGACCTGGTGATGGTGCTGGCGCCCGACGAGCATCAGGCCAGGCTGTACCGCGACCAGATCGAGCCCAACCTGAAGCAGAACGCCGCGCTGGCCTTCGCCCACGGCTTCAACATCCACTTCGGCATGATCGAGCCGCGCGAGGACCTGGATGTCATCATGATCGCGCCCAAGGCGCCGGGCCACACCGTGCGCAGCGAGTTCGAGCGCGGCGGCGGCATCCCCGACCTCATCGCCGTGGCCCAGGACGCCACCGGAAAGGCCAAGGACATCGCCCTGTCCTATGCCTCCGCCATCGGCGGCGGTCGCACCGGCATCATCGAGACCACCTTCAAGGACGAGACCGAGACCGACCTGTTCGGCGAGCAGGCGGTGCTCTGCGGCGGCGTCACCGCCCTGGTGCAGGCCGGTTTCGAGACCCTGACCGAGGCCGGCTACGCGCCCGAGATGGCCTACTTCGAGTGCCTGCACGAACTCAAGCTGATCGTCGATCTGATGTACGAGGGCGGCATCGCCAACATGCGCTACTCCATCTCCAACACCGCCGAGTACGGAGACCTGACGCGCGGCCCGCGCATCATCACCG
>JALWNJ010000069.1 GCA_026995955.1 Gammaproteobacteria bacterium | reverse complement strand
CATCCCGCCCTGCCCCAAGTGCCATGGCACGCTGTTCAAGCGCATTACCGGCAGCAGCGAGTCAACGGACGACTGATCACTGGTGGGGCGTGGGCAGCGCCCCTTCGCCCTCCAGTCTTTTCATGACTGCAGCCGGATTGAAGGGGCGCTGAAGCGAGCCCAATCCTTCCAGCCGTTCGCGCACGCTTGCGGGCAAGACCATCCAGCGCGCATGAATCGCGGCCTCCGGGGCCACGCCACCCCAAACCAGTTCCTCGGCAACATCGGCGGCGCGACTGTCCACGCCCAGACGGCGTGCCGCCTGACGGTAGCGCACTATGGCCAGGGCCAGTCGCTCGTCTGCCTCGCGCATGCACCGGTTCTGCTGGCGGTGGTAGAGCCAGGTCAGCGCGTCCCAGTATGCGCCAGTGGAAAGTCCAAGTTCACGCAAAGCTTCCAGGTCTTGGGAAGTAATTGGATTAATGGTTAGGCATCGCTCGCTATCGCGACCCTGCTGCGCAACTGCCTCAAGCAATGCTCTGTGAAAAAACCTCATTTCAGGAACGAGCTTGTGTTCTCCTTCTGTCGGCTGCTTGGCAAGCGCAACCGAAAAAAGGCAGCAATAAAAGAAAATTGAAATTGTGATCCTCATTTTCTACGGAACCCTGCACCCATCAACGATCGCCTCCCAAAAGCGCCTCTGAGGAGCACTGTCCTGATGTATCCAGACCTGATTTGCAGCCTCGATCTGGATAATTCTTCTGTGGATAGCGGGGATTCCGCTTACTGCCTCCGAAAACAATCGCCAATCGGTACCATAGATGTTATATGCAGCTTCTGGGACACTACTGCCAGCAAAGATATTGACAAATACGCCAGCGCCCATAACTGCTATGAACACATCGGACAACTCATTTATTTGCCGGATATGTTTTATGGCCTCTTGGCTCTTGGCATCGAACCGAAGACCTTCCAAGGTGGGACAATCCATTGTTATAGGTTCCTCCCTGATTTTGAATCAAACTTTCGAGTCTGATGCTATCGTCAATTTACCACGAACACAAGCCCACACTAAAACGATCGCTGCAATCAACACCACCGGCCCGTTCCGCCACCGCGCATAGGGCGTCAGCCCCTGCATCGGCTGCACCCGGCCCGTGAGCACGGTGCGCTCGAACTGCGGGGCGCGTGCAAGCAGCTCGCCCCGCGGACCGACGATGGCGGTGATGCCGGTATTGGTGGCACGCAGCAGGGGACGGCCCAGTGCCGCCGCGCTGCTGCGGGCGATCTGCAGGTGCTGGTGCGGGGCCAGGCTATCGCCGAACCAGGCGTCGTTGCTGACATTGACCAGCACTCCGGCCTCGGGCAGGCTGTCGGCCAGCTCGTCGGGGAAGGTCACCTCGAAACAGATGGAGGGGCCCACCTCAATCCCGTCCACGCTCAGGAGGGGACGGCGTGTGCCCTCGAGGACATCGGACATGGGGATGTCGAGCAGGCCACGGAACAGGCCCAGCAGGTCGCGCAGCGGGTAGTATTCACCGAACACCACCAGATGCCGCTTGTAATAGGCCTGCTCATAGGGCGCGTCGATGCGCAACAGGGTGTTGTAGGGACCCTGGCGTTC
>JALWNJ010000068.1:1262-1609 GCA_026995955.1 Gammaproteobacteria bacterium | reverse complement strand
CGCAGCCCGCACCCGGCGAGCTTGGGCTCGAACTCTACCAGCCGTCGGCACGAAAGGTGCTCACCAAGGCCCCGCGACCGCTGCGAAGCTGTGCCCGAACCACGCGCAATTCCGGCGGCAACAACCGGACCAATCGCCCCCCGCAACAGACCTTCGCGCCTGCGACCACACAGTGGGGGAGTGGCGGCGTCCCCAGTGGCCTCAACCCCCGCCTCCCGCCACCGGCCACGCCCCGCCTCCCCCCCTCCCTCCTCTGTACTGCCCCCCCGCCACCCCCCCGCCCCCCCCCACCCTCCCCCCCCCCACCCCCCGCCCCCCGCCCCCGCCGCCCCCGCCCCCACGTACCC
>JALWNJ010000068.1:0-1252 GCA_026995955.1 Gammaproteobacteria bacterium | reverse complement strand
CACCCGGCGATCCCCTGTTGACGGCAGTGCCGCCTGTCAACCCTCCGCCCGGAAATTCGCCACCCCCGGGCAACGACGGGAATCCGCCTCCCCCCGATGAAGGCTGGTATCCGGAAGACGACTGGTACCCGGAGGACGATGCCTACGATACCGGCGATGACGGGGGGCCGGCCCCGTCATCCGCGGGTAGCCTGATGGACCGCCCCCTGCCGCCACCGCTGGAATCGGAACCCGTGGCAGCGGCCGAGAACACGCCACCCGATGCAGTACCGGGCGAGTTCCTGATGCTCAACAGCGACATGGACGAGGCGCGCAGTGTGGCCCGCACACTGGCCGAGGCGGGCTTCCGCATCAAGCGCCGGCGCCGCCTCGACGGTCTGGGTCTGGTCCTCAGCGTGTTTGGCTTTCCCCCGGAGCAGCCAGTGGACGAGGTCGTGTCCAGCCTGCGCGCGCAGCAGCCGGAGGCCTGGCTGGACGCCAACGGCTACCTCGACCTGCAGGGCAATGACGCCGTGCGTGCCTGGAGCCTGAGGGCCGTTGGTGTCCGCGGACAAACGGACCGCAGGCCGGGCGCATGCGACTCGGGGCGGCGCATTGGCCTGCTGGACGGCCCGATCGACCTTGCGCATCCCGCACTGCCGAAGGGCACCGTCCGTTTCCGCGACCTGCTGCCCATGGGCATGCCGCGGCCGGCGCCGGATCACGCCACCGCCATCGCCCTGATCCTGCTCGGCAAGCCACAGGGGGCTTGGCATGGCCTGGCACCCCAGGCACAAGTGATCGCCGGCGGCATCGTGCGCGCGCTCGACAAGCGGCGCGCCACCACGGTGGAATGGGTGCTCACCGGGCTCGACTGGCTGCTGCGCGAACGGGTGGAGGTCATCGCCCTGTCGCTGGGCACGCAGCGGCCGAACTGGCTGCTGGAGGCCGGCATCCGGCGCGTGCTCGAAACCGGCATTCCGGTGGTGGCCGCGGCCGGCAACGGCGGGCCCGACGCGCCGCCCAGCTACCCGGCCGCCTACGAGGGCGTCATTGCGGTGACCGCGGTCAATACCGAGGGAAAAGTCTTCGATCGCGCCAATCGCGGTGACTACATCGACCTCGCTGCCCCCGGCGAGGAGGTGTGGGTGCCGCTGGGCGGGCCGGACGGGCGCTTCGTCAGCGGCACCTCCTATGCCGTGCCCTTCGTCGCCGCCGCCCTGTTGCGTCGCCCCGAGCGCGAACTGCTGCGCACGGCGCGGGATCTGGGCGC
>JALWNJ010000067.1 GCA_026995955.1 Gammaproteobacteria bacterium | reverse complement strand
CCACCCAGATGTCGCCCAGCACCTCGAACAGCATGCGCGCGGAGCGCCCCGTGTGGCGCTGCCCGCGCAGCTGCTCCAGCACCTGCCACATCTCCTCGCCGAGCAGACGGATGACGATCTCGCGGTCGGAGAACGAGGTGTAGTTGTAGGGGATCTCGCGGATGCGGTCGGGCATGGCACGGGCCGGGCTGTTCGGGGCGCGCATTTTATCATGCCGCGCCCTGCCGGCGGATGCGGCGGGCCCGGGCTACAGCTCGGTGCCGGCCGGGGTGACGCGCAGCACCTCCTCCATGCTGGTGAGGCCGCGGCCGACCTTGCGTGCGCCGTCGAGGCGCAGCGTCTTCATGCCCTCGGCGATGGCCAGCCGGCGCAGGGCCAGCAGATCGGCGTCGGCGCACACCGCCTCCTTGAAGCGGTCGGTGACGACCAGCAGCTCGTACAGCCCGATGCGCCCGCGATAGCCGGTCTGGCGGCATTCCGGGCAGCCGCCGGGCTCGTACACCCGTTCCGGCTGCGGCGCGGTCCACGGCCGCACCAGCGACTGCCAGATGCCCTCGTCCGGTGCCACCGGGCGGCGGCAGGCGGGGCACAGGGTGCGCACCAGGCGCTGCGCCAGCACGCCCAGCAGGGTGGCCTTGAGCAGGTAGGGCGCCACGCCCAGCTCCAGCAGGCGGGTGATGGCCGAGGGGGCGTCGTTGGTGTGCAGGGTGGAGAACACCAGGTGTCCGGTCAGCGCGGCCTGGATCGCCATCTCGGCGGTCTCGAGGTCGCGGATCTCACCCACCATGATGATGTCCGGGTCCTGCCGCATGAGGGTGCGGATGCCGCTGGCGAAGTCCACGCCGATGGCCGGCTGCACCTGCATCTGGTTGAGGCGCGGCTCGACCATCTCGATGGGATCCTCCACGGTGCAGACATTGACCTCCGGGCGCGCCAGCCGCAGCAGGGTGGTGTAGAGGGTGGTGGTCTTGCCCGAGCCGGTGGGGCCGGTGACCAGCACGATACCGTTGGGGCGGGTGGTGAGCGATTCCCACTGGCGCAGGTCCTCGTCGGAGAAGCCGAGTTCGGAAAAGTCGCGCACCAGCACCTCCGGATCGAAGATGCGCAGCACCAGCTTCTCGCCGAAGGCGGTCGGCATGGTGGACAGGCGCAGCTCGATCTCGTTGCCGCCGGGGGTGCGGGTCTTGATGCGTCCGTCCTGCGGGCGGCGCTTCTCGGCCACGTCCATGCGGCCGAGGATCTTCAGCCGGCTGACCACGGCGGCCATCACCGGCGGCGGGAACTGATACACCTGGTGCATCACGCCGTCGATGCGGAAGCGCACGTTGCCGGCCTCGCGGCGCGGCTCGAGGTGGATGTCGCTGGCGCGCTGCTCGTAGGCGTACTGCAGCAGCCAGTCGACGATGGTGACCACATGCCGGTCGTTGGCGTCGAGCTGGCCCTTGCGGCCCATCTCCACCAGCTGTTCGAGGTTCTGCACGCCATCCAGGCGCTCGTTCTGGCCGGCCCGGGCACCGAGCACCGAATGCGACAGGGCGTAGAACTCCTCGAGGTAGCGCTCGATCTCGTCCGGCGCGACGATGACGCGCTCGATGCGCTTGCCCAGCACC
>JALWNJ010000066.1 GCA_026995955.1 Gammaproteobacteria bacterium | reverse complement strand
CCAGGATCGCCGCAGCTCCGGCGCCTCGCCCGCCCGGAGCGTGCGTGCGCGCTGCCACGCCAGATTTCCGCGAGGGGTGTCCGGGGCTGCTTCCGTCAGGGCTTCGTCCAGGCGCAACGGGCCCTGGTCGCCGAGCACCCAGATGCGTTCTTCCTCGTCCCTGGCCAGGGCGCGCACCGGCAATGGCAGGCGGTCGGCCAGCTCGCCCTCCGGGGTGAGCAGCAGCAGGTCGTGCTCGCGACCGACCAGCAGCAGGTCGTCGAGCGCCAGTGCCGCGGTAAGCCGCCCCGGCCGGGGCAGGGAGACGGGGTGGTCGTCAAGCTGCAGTGCCTCACCGTCCGACAGCAGGCGATGCCTGCCGGCCCGGGCCGTGACCAGCACCGGTTGCGGAATGCCGTACCAGCGCAGCAGCCAGGGTGCATGTACCTGGCGCTGGTCGAGCCGGAGCGCCTCGGTGTGGTTGAGCAGCACCCCGGTCACCGCCAGCAGCACCACGAACACGGCGGCCAGCAGCCCCAGATAGCGGTGCCACAGAAAGATCGAGCGCAGCAGCCGGGCCGGTGGTCTAGGGTGCGGATGACGAGACATGGCGATCCAGCAACAGGGCAAGGCGGGCGATCCTTTTCATGGCCCGTACCGAAAGGGTGGCGCCGGAGATGCCGTCGATGGGGCGATCCAGAGCCCGGTCGTCCTTGAGCCCGGCGCCGAGAAACTGGCGGGTGAAGAAGGCATGACGGATCTCCCAGCCGCGGCTTTCGCGGAAGGCCAGCACGCGGATGTCCTCGATGCGGCCGTCGCGGATCACTACGCCGAAGGTGATGGGGCGTTCCTTGCCGATCTCCTCCAGGATCCAGGCCGTGCGCCCGTCCCGCTGCCAGTAGCGGATGCGCAGGCGGCCATAGGGGTGGCCCAGCAGTTCCCGGATCTGCTGCTTCAGCTCGCCACGCAGCCACAGGGTGCGCGGCGCCGGCGGCTGGCCGTGGAACACCTCGGCGAGGAAATCCGCCTCGGTCTGGTACACGCCGCGTGCCTGCCCGGTCAGGGTCAGCAGCAGGCCAGACAGGATGAACAGAAGTTGCAGGGCTCTCATGCGCATCGATGCAGAAAAGGGGGATGCCCAAGCATCCCCCAAACGAGGAGAAATCGCCAGTCTCCGTCCTGCCATCATCAGAACATGTAGCCGATGCCGAGGTTGAAGCCGCTGTAGAGCCTGGTCTTGTCCACGGCATCGCCCCCGTCCTGGGTAAAGACATCGGCCTTGATCACCACCTGCTCGTGCGGCCACCAGTTGACGCCACCCTCGAGCATGGTCTTGGCCGTATCGCCGGCGCCACCGTTGTCCCAGCCGCTGTAGCGGGTGTAGACGCCGACCCTGGGGTTGAACCGCCAGGAGGCCTCGAGGTAGTAGCCGTCCTGCTTGTCCGTGTTGGTGCTGCTGGCGCCGTTGCCGCTGATGTCCCAGCCGGCGTAGAGGCCGGTGAGGGTGAGCTTGTTCACGGTGTAGCGGGCATGGGCCGTCAGCAACAGGCCGCTGCCGATGTCGTCGCTGCGGTCCTGGGTCATGTCGGTCTGGTAGTTGACGGTGCCGGCCAGCTCCAGACCGGGCACGCC
>JALWNJ010000065.1 GCA_026995955.1 Gammaproteobacteria bacterium | reverse complement strand
GAGTCGCACAAGGACAAGATCCCGCCCGGCGCCTCGCCGCCGCTGGTCAAGCCCAAGGCGGTGGACGACGTGCCCATCGTCACGCTCACCTTCTGGTCCGAGGAAGTCGACGACGCGACCCTCAAGCTGGTGGCGCTGGAGGTGCAGCAGGAGCTGAACGAGATCGCCGACACCAGCCAGAGCTTCATCGTCAGCGGTCGGGAAGAACGCCTCAATGTGCGCATCTCGCCGGAGAAGCTGGCCGGCTATCACCTTGGCGTAGGCCAGGTGGTGCAGGCGATCAAGACCGCCAATGGCGAGATGGGCGTGGGTCAGATCGAGGGAGACGACCGCGTGTTCCCGGTCTATACCGGCAGCTTCCTGAAGACGGTCGAGGATGTCGAGCGGCTGGTCATCGGCACCCGCAACAACAAGCCCATCTACATCCGTGATGTCGCCGAGGTCACGCTCGGCCCGGGCGAGACGCATCGCATGGTGCGCTACTACACCGGGGCCGCGGTGGAGAAGCAGCCGGGCGAGAAAGGCGATGAGGAAGTGGAGGCCGACGACGGACTGCCACGCATGGATCGCGTCGATGGCGCCCCGGCCGTCACCCTGGCGATCGCCAAGAAGAAGGGCTCCAATGGCGTGACCGTGGCCAACGAGGTGCTGGCCAAGGTCGACTACCTCAAGGGCCGGGTGATCCCGGACAATGTCGAAGTGGCGGTGACCCGCAACTACGGCAAGACCGCCAACGACAAGGTCAACGAACTGATCTTCAAGCTGTTCGTCGCCACCGGTGCGGTCACCCTGCTGGTGTGGTACGCGCTGGGCTGGCGTGCGGCAACGGTAGTGCTCATCGTCATCCCCATCGTCATCCTGTTCACCGTGTTCTCGGC
Source organism: Gammaproteobacteria bacterium (assembly GCA_026995955.1). Taxonomy (GTDB): domain Bacteria; phylum Pseudomonadota; class Gammaproteobacteria; order J044; family J044; genus J044. The sequence continues at coordinate 738 of JALWNJ010000065.1, read as the reverse complement.
CCTGATCCTGGGCTATACCATCGACCGCGTGTCCCTGTTTGCCCTCATCTTCTCCATCGGCATCCTGGTGGACGACGCCATCGTGGTAGTGGAGAACATCTATCGGCGCTGGCTGCTCAAGGAAGACATCGACACGCCGACCTCGGTCGATGCCGTGCGCGAGGTGGGCAACCCCACCATCCTTGCCACCTTTACCGTCATCGCGGCGCTGATGCCCATGGGCTTCGTGCGCGGCATGATGGGGCCCTACATGGAGCCGATCCCGGCTCTGGGTTCGGTGGCCATGCTGTTCTCGCTGTTTGCCGCCTTCATCTTCACGCCCTGGCTGGCGATGCGCCTTGCCCCCAGCCTGGGCAAGCTGCGCGAGGCCGCCGAGAAGGAGCACCGCGAGGCGGCAAGGCTGGAGAACTTCTTCCGCCGGCTCATCAACCCGCTGGTCGACGACCGCAAGAAGGGGATGGCCTTCCTCATCGGCCTGGTGGTGCTCTTCTTCCTGTGCTGCTTCATGTTCTACACCAAGTCGGTGCGGGTGAAGATGCTACCGCTCGACAACAAGCCGGAATTCAATGTCGTGATCAACTTCCCGGAGGGGACCGCGTTGCCGGTGACGGCCAACTTTGCCGACCAGGCGGTGCAGGCCATCCGCGACATTCCCGAGATCACCTATCTGCAGACCTATGTCGGTACCGCTTCGCCTTTCAACTTCAATGGCCTGGTGCGGCACTACTACCTGCGCAG
>JALWNJ010000064.1 GCA_026995955.1 Gammaproteobacteria bacterium | reverse complement strand
AACTCTCCAATGGCCTGATCGGGAAACCAGGCATCATGCATTACCGGTCTTGGCTAGAGGCACACAAGCGCGCGATAGAAATCTGGCGCCAGCTCAGTGCCACTCCATGAGCGGCGCGATCTCGTAGCCCTTTTCCAGTACGTATTCGAGGATCTTGCGCAGGCGGTAGAGCTGCACCAGGGATTCGATGCGCAGGACCTGCTTGCCGTGCTCGTCGAAGAAGATGAGCGTCGGGGTGTAGAAGACATCGAGCTGGCGGGCCCAGTCGCGGGCGGTGGTGCGCTTGCCGTCGGGCGTGATGATCTTTTCATTGCGGGTGATGTCGAGCTGCACGGCATCGAATTCGCCGAGCAGGTCGCGGATGTCGGGGTGCTGCAGCGGACCGGCATGCAGGATGTCGCAGGTGTGGCACTGGGGCTGCTCGAAGAACACGACCAGCGGCCGGCTGGCGGGGATGCGGCTGCGGTCCATGATGTGCGGCGGCGGCAGGAAGAAGGGCTCTTCGTTGAGGCCGTTCTCGTCGAAGCGCGGCGGACGGTTCTCGGCCCGCTGCATGAAGTCGTGCAGGCTCTCCTTGCGGTAGAAGCCCTCGGCTACATAGGCCAGCGCGGCGCGGAACTTGAAGGGGGGATAGAAGCCGACCAGTTTCAGGGCCTCGCGACCGTCGGTGTCGTAGAACAGCAGGGTGGGCGTGAGGAAGGCGCCCTTGGCCTTGGCGAACTGGCGCTCGGTGTAGGTCTTGCCGTCGACATCGGTGACTTCGCGGTTGCCCCAGATGTCGAGCGGAATGACATCGAAGTGCTTCTGCGTGTAGCGGGCGATGTCTTCCTTGCCGAAGTCCTTTTCCATCAAGGCCTGGCAATAGGGGCAGTTCTTCTGCCCGAAGTAGACGATGATGCCCTTCTTGCCGGCCTCGCGTGCCTCCTCGAGGTCGTCGCGCAGGTCGAGAAAGCTGAGCTTGAACCAGTCGGGGAGGATGATCTCCCGGGGATGGGGGCTGTCGTCGGTGACGATGTCCTGCTCCGTCAGTTCGCCGAAGTGCTCGAAATCGTCGTCCTCGTCGTCCTGCAGGCCTGCGAAAACGGTCAGCGGCAGGAGCAGCAGCACCAGCAGCAGGAATGTCAGGCGGCCTGTCGGGCTGCGGTCAGCCAATGACTTCAATGCCGCCCATCCAGGGTTGCAGGGCCTTGGGCACATGGATGCGTCCTTCTGCGTCCTGATGATTTTCCATGACCGCAACCAGGGTGCGGCCGACGGCCAGACCGGAGCCGTTCAGGGTGTGCAGCAGTTCCGGCTTTCCGGTCTCGGGGTTGCGCCAGCGGGCCTTGAGCCGGCGCGCCTGGAAGTCGAGGAAGTTGGAGCAGGAGGAGATCTCCCGGTACCTGCCCTGCCCCGGCAACCAGACTTCGAGGTCGTAGGTCTTGGCCGAGGAGAAGCCGAGATCGCCGGTGCACAGGGCCACCACCCGGTAGGGCAGTTCCAGCTTCTGCAGGATGGCTTCGGCGTGCGCGGTCAGGGCCTCGAGTGCATCCCAGGATTCTCCGGGGCGGACGAACTGCACGAGCTCGACCTTTTCGAACTGGTGCTGACGAATGAGGCCGCGGGTGTCGCGCCCGTGGGAACCGGCCTCGGAACGGAAACAGGGGGTGTGACAGACCAGGCGCTGCGGCAGGGCCTCGTCCGGCAGGATCTCGTCGCGGGCCAGGTTGGTGACCGGGACCTCGGCGGTGGGGATGAGATACCAGTCGTGTTCGCCCTCGACATGGAACAGGTCCTCGGCGAACTTGGGGAGTTGGCCGGTGCCGTAGAGGCTGTCGCGGTTGACCAGGTACGGCACATAGACCTCGGTGTAGCCGTGTTCACGGGTGTGGGTGTCGAGCATGAACTGGATCAGCGCCCGGTGCAGGCGGGCGATGCCGGCGCGCATGACGGCGAAGCGGGCACCGGTGATCTTTGCAGCGGCCTCGAAGTCGAGCAGGCCGGCTGGCGCACCCAGGTCGACATGATCGCGGGGTTCGAAGTCGAACTGCGGCGGCTCGCCCCAGCGGCGCAGCTCGAGGTTGTCTTCCTCGTCCTCGCCCACGGGCACGCTGTCGTCCGGCAGGTTGGGGATCTCCAGCAGGAAGGCGTCGAGCTCGGCCTGCAGTTCGCGCAGGGCCTGTTCCGAAGCCTTGAGCCGTTCGCCCAGCTCGGCCACTTCGTCGAGCAGGGGCTGGATGTCCTCGCCCTGGGCCTTGGCCTTGCCGATGGCCTTCGAGCGGCTGTTGCGCAGGCTCTGCAGCTCCTGGGTACGGGTCTGGATCTCTTTGCGCCGTGCCTCCAGGGCGCGGAAGCGTTCGGTGTCGAGGGTGTAGCCGCGCCGCGCCAGTCGTTCGGCGACCTCGTCGAGCTGGCTGCGCAGCAGTTTGGGATCAAGCATGCGTGAGAATTCCGGTCAGCTCAGGTTGGCGGCGAATGTTAGCACATGGTCGGGCTGGATCAGGCCCTCGGCGCGCAGCTCGTCGAGGGCGCGCTCCACCCGGCCGGCCTCGTCGAAGAACTCGATCACCACGGGCAGGTCGAGGGACATGTCGAGCAGCGTGGAGGAGTGCACCTCGCCGGAGCGGCCGAAGCCGCTGATGCCGCGAAACACGGTTACGCCCCGCACGCGGGTATGGTCGTGCAGATGGGCGAAGATGCGACGATGGCTGCGATCTCCCTCGGTGCAGTAGATTCTGGCGACCAGGACCTTCATAGCTGTCTCCCGATGGCGACCCCGAACCACGCGGCCAGCACGCAGAGCAGTACGCTGACCACGGCATTGAGGCCGGCCCGCAGCAGGGCGCCGTCCTCGATGAGGTTCAGGGTCTCGATGGAAAAGGTGGAAAAGGTGGTGAAGGCGCCGAGGAAGCCGACCAGCAGCAGCCCGCGCAGCTCGCTGCCGGTGCTCAGGCGTTCGAGCATCAGCACGGCCAGCACGCCCATCATCAGCGAGCCCAGCACATTGACCGCCAGCGTACCCCAGGGAAAGCCGCGGCCCAGCAGGGCATAGACACCGTTGGAGACGAGAAAACGGGTCACGGCACCGAGGGCGCCGCCGAGGGCGATGAAGGCGAGCTGGCTCATGCCCTATTCTGTGCCGGAGGACGGCGCGGATTCAAGCGTGGCGATCGGGCAGGCGCCGCAGGTCGCGGAAGCGGTTGTCGTCGTCGCTGCTGAGTTCGAAGCGGCCGTGGATGCCGTCGTGGGCGACGAAGGGCAGCAGGCGTTCGGCCGGGAACTCGACGATCAGCCCGGCCTCGGTGCGCACGCGGACCCGGCGCGCGGCGCCCCGGTACCAGTTCTGCCAGGTGGCGGCGTCGATGTCGAGGCGGAAACGATGGATCACAGCCGGTCGAGGGGCACCAGTTGCAACGCGGCGCGCGGGTCGGCGCATTCGGTTTCGGTCCCTGCCGCGTCGATCGGCCCGCTTCCGGTCGTGTCTTCCTCCGCTTCGTGCGCTGCGGGGGGCGGCCGGCAGCCGGCGGCGAACAGGGCCCGGGCTCGGTCCTCGGCAGCCTCGGGCCGGGTGGCGGCGAGGACGATCTGCAGCCGTTCCAGACCCCGGCTGTCGCGTTCGGCACGGGCCTCGCGCACCAGATCCTCGAGCGGGTCCGGCACGCCGGTATCGCCGAGCGGGATCACCAGCGCCAGCAGCTCCGGTTCCAGCACCACATGAATGACCGCATGGTCACGCCACTGCAGGGTCTGCCAGTGCAGCGGGCGTGCCTCGTCTTCGGGCAGGTCGAGCAGACGGCGCAGGCGGGCCTCGGTCCCGTTCATGCCCCCTCCTCCGCCATCCTGCGGATCTGGTCGTGGTGGCGGCGGAACCAGTACAGGGCCAGCAGCGGCATGGCGGAGACGATGCGGCCCTCGTCCATCCAGCGGAAGGCCTCCCGGCTGGGCAGGACATGGACGCGGATGTCCTCGTTCTCCTCGTCGAGGCCATGGATGCCGCCCAGGCCCTCGGTGGAGGTGCGTCCCAGGAACAGGTCGATGCACTCGTCGCTGCCGGCGGGCGTCGGCAGGTAGCGGTGCATGGGGACCAGTTCGCCGATCTCGCAGCCGGCCTCCTCGCGGGCCTCGCGGCGGGCGACCGCCTCCGGGGTTTCTCCGGGCTCGCGGAAGCCGGCCACGATCTCGATCAGCCAGGGACCATCATTCCGTTCCAGGGCGCCGACACGGAACTGCTCGATGAGTACCACCTCGTCGCGTTCCGGATCATAGGGCAGGACGCCGACACCGGGACCATGGCGCAGGCGCTCGCGCGCCAGTGGCGGCGACATGCCGCCGGCGAAGCGCTCGTGCCGCAGGCGCAGCCATTCCAGCGTGTAGAAGCCGCGGTAGCAGGTTTCCCGTTCGAGCAATTCCCATTTCATCGGGCTATGATACGGTACATGGAAGAAAATCTCTGCAGCACACTCAGGGCCCTGCTGGGACGAACGGTCCGGCTCGAGGGGCAGCAGTATCAGGTACTGGAGCTGTTGAAGGACTGCGAGGCCCTGGTGTTGCTGCCGCTGGAGGAAGGCGACCATCCGATCCAGACGGACCAGTACGGTGATCCGCGCCGCCGTGCCCCGCGGCCGGTGACGGTGCCCATCTGGAGCGAGGTGCGCGAGACGCTGCATCCGGTGGTCGAGGAGATCATCGAGCAGGTGCTTTGAACGATCGCACTTTCCCTCCCCGGGGCTTCTCTCCATCCTGTTTCACTTTCCTTCGCCTTGTGCCCTCTCCTCCCCCGCTTCGTGGGCCAGTGGATTCCGGGGCCAGCCATCGACGACGATGGTGTCGCGATACGCATGCCAGGTGGCGTGGCCGAGCAGTGGCATGACGACGGCCAGTCCGAGGAAGGCGGTGGCAGTGCCCAGCGCCAGCAGCACGATGATGAGCGTGGCCCAGACCAGCATGGGCCCCCTGTTGCGCAACACCGCATTGACGCTGGTGAGTACGGCGGTAATGGCATCGACCCTGAGATGCAGCATCATGGGCAGCGAGAAGGCAGAGGCGGAAAACACCAGAAAGGCGAAGATGGCGCCGACTGCACTGCCGATGCCGAGGAACAGCAGCAGGTTGTGCCAGTCGCGACCTTGTTCGAGCGGAAAGAAGATGTGCACGGCGGAGCCGGCCCGTGCCCAGAGCAGGAACAGGATCAGCAGTACCAGTCCAAAGAGCATCTCGTTGCCCAGATTGCGCCACCCTTCGCGCAGGCAGTAGCCAAGCCGCGGTCGGAGGCCGGCCTCGAGCTGACAGCTGATGGAATACAGCCCCAAAGCCAGAATGGGGGCGAGAAAGACGAAGCCACTGAGCAGCGCCAGCAGCAGGATCCAGCCCCCTACCTGCCAGGCCAGCAGGGCGCTGATCCAGCTGAGGGCGACCAGAAACAGGCCATAGGTCAGGCTCTGGCGAGGTGCGCGGCGCAGATCCCGCCAGCCGGCCCGTAGCCAGCGCAGGGGCGCAGCGTAGTCGAGCCGGCGGCACGGGGCCACGAAGGGCAAGGCCTCCGGGTCCACCGGAGAAGGCTGATGTGCGGGTCCGTGGTTGGTGGTCATCGCCCTGTTCCGAGCGTTGTCTGTCTTCCCTGTTTAGCCCAGGCAGGGCAAAAAGCAAGCGGGTCAGCCGCGCTGTCGGGCCAGCAGGGCCTCCACGACGGCGATGTCGTCGGGGGTGTCGATGCCGTGTCCGGGCAGTTCCTTGGCCACGCCGACATGGATGCGCACGCCCATCCACAGCGCGCGCAGCTGTTCCAGCGATTCGATGCGCTCGAGCGCGCAGGGGGCACTGCGCGCGTATTCGCGCAGGTATCCGGCACGGTAGGCGTAGAGGCCAATGTGGCGCCAGGCCTCGCCATGGCCGGGGTCGGTCTCGATGTCCAGCGCGTCGCGTTCCCAGGGAATCGGAGCGCGGCTGAAGTAGAGCGCGAACCCGTCGCGGTCGCGCACCACCTTGACCACATGCGGGTCGTGGAACTGCCCGGCGGAGGTGATGGGGGTACACAGGGTGCTGATGCCGGCCTCGGGATGGGCGGCAAGGCCCTCGGCGGCCTGGCGCAGGATGGCGGGCGGGGTGAGCGGTTCGTCGCCCTGCAGGTTGACGACGATGGTGTCGTCGTGCCAGCCGCGCAGGTCGGCCAGTTCGGCCAGGCGGTCGCTGCCGGAGGGATGATCGGGCGAGGTCATCTCCACCTCGGCGCCGAAGGCCCGTGCCGCGGCGGCGATGCGCTCGTCGTCGGTGGCGATGACCACCTCCTCTGCCCCGCTCTGCATGGCGCGCTCCCACACATGGCGGATCATCGGCCGGCCGCCCAGCTCGATCAGCGGCTTGCCGGGCAGACGGGTGGAGGCCCAGCGTGCCGGAATGGCGACCTTGAAGGCCGTCACCGGTACTGCTCGACCTCTTCCGCGCTGAGTTCCCGCGCCTCCTCCTCGAGCATCACCGGGATGTCGTCGCGCACCGGATAGGCCAGACGCGCCGACAGCGAGATCAGTTCGTTGCGCTCGCGGTCGTAGATGAGCGGGCCCTTGGTCACCGGGCAGACGAGGATTTCGAGCAGTTTCTTGTCAAGCATGGAGTTGGTCCAGTCGTTGATCCAGCCGTTGCACGAAGGCCCGGTCGAGCACGGCCTGTACCGGCAGGCACCAGGTATGCGACGGGGCGAACGAGCGGCATTTTACCGCATCCTTCTCGGTCATGATGATGGGCAGTTCGTCGCCGAAGGCAAGGTCCTCGGGGGTGAATGCATGATGGTCCGGGAACGGGTGTTCGATAACGGCGATGCCGTGTGCGCGCAGGGTATCGAAGAAGCGGTCGGGATGGCCGATGCCGGCCACTGCATGCACCTTCTGGTGGCGCATGCCGTCCAGCGGCAGGGTCTGCTCCGGATCGTGCAGGTCGCGCAGTTCGCCGGCCTGAAGCCCCATGCGGTAGCCTTCGATGCCCTCCCGCGAGGGCCCATTGACGACCACGAAATCGGCCTGCCCCAGCCTCGAGACCGGCTCGCGCATGGGGCCGGCCGGACTCGGCAGCCGACTGCCGCAGCCGCGCCGGCCGTCCACCCTGACGATCTCCAGATCGCGCGGCAGGGCATGGTGCTGCAGGCCATCGTCGCTGATCACCACATCCACTTCCGGGTGTTCCGCGAGCAGGTGTTTCAGCGCCCGCCGCCGACGCGGATCGACCACCACTGGCGCGCCGCTGCGTGCGGCGATGAGCACCGGTTCGTCACCGGCCCGTTCGGGCGGGGTGTCGGCCGTGACGGTCAGCGGATGGTCGGCCTCGCCGCCGTAGCCCCGGCTGACGACGCCGGGGCTACGCCCCCGGGCGCGCAGGTGTTCGATCAGCCACAGCACCATCGGCGTCTTGCCGGTGCCGCCGACACTGATGTTGCCGACCATCCGCTGACCGTCACGGCCGACACCCCGCCCGAACGGGCCGGTGACGAACCGGTGCTCATCGCCGCACGCAGCGGCGCGCCAGTGGTGGTCGATCCGCGTCGGCGGCGGGCGCTGAAA
>JALWNJ010000063.1:3575-7550 GCA_026995955.1 Gammaproteobacteria bacterium | reverse complement strand
GCGTGCCCTTTCTCGAGCACATGCTCGACCAGGTGGCGCGCCACGGCCTGTTCGACCTCCGGATCCATGCCGAGGGCGACCTGCACATCGATGCCCACCACACGGTGGAGGACATCGGCATCACCCTGGGCCAGGCCATGGCCCGGGCGGTGGGCGACAAGAAGGGCATCCGCCGTTACGGCCATGCCTACGTGCCGCTGGACGAGGCGCTGTCGCGCGTGGTGGTGGACTTCTCCGGTCGCCCGGAACTGGTCGATACCGTGGAATACCCGGCCGCCCGGCTGGGCAGCTTCGACACCGAGCTGTTCCACGAGTTCTTCCAGGGTTTCGTCAACCATGCCGCGGTGACCCTGCACCTCGACAACCTGCGCGGGCGCAACGCGCACCACATCGCCGAGACCGTGTTCAAGGCCTTCGGCCGGGCCCTGCGCATGGCGCTGGAGCCCGATCCGCGCATGCGCGACATGCTGCCCTCCACCAAGGGGGCGCTCTGACCGCGGTACCGGTTGGCTTCCGATCATGAGCACCATCGCAGTCATCGATTACGGCATGGGCAACCTGCGTTCCGTGGCCAAGGCCGTTGAGCACGCGGCCCCGCAGGGTACGCGCGTGCTGGTCACCGACCGGCGCGACGCCATCTTCGACGCCGACCGCATCGTGTTCCCGGGCCAGGGCGCGGCGCGCGACTGCATGCGCGCGCTGCGCGAGCACGACCTCGTCGATGTGGTCCGCACGGTGGCCGGGGACCGCCCGTTCCTCGGCATCTGCATGGGCATGCAGGTACTGCTGGAACACTCCGAGGAGAACGACGGCATCGACTGCCTCGGCGTGTTCCGCGGCAAGGTGCGCTTCTTCGGCACCGACCTGCGCGACGAAGGCGGCCGCCGCCTGAAGATCCCGCACATGGGGTGGAACCGCATCCACCAGCGTCGGCCGCACCCGCTGTGGGCCGACATCGAGCAGGACACGCGCTTCTACTTCGTGCACAGCTACTACGCCGACCCGCTCGAGGACGACCTGATCGCCGGCGAGACCGATTACGGCATCCGCTTCGTCTCGGCCATCGCCCGCGGCAATGTGTTCGCCATCCAGGCACACCCGGAGAAGAGCGCCGAGGCCGGCCTGCGGCTGCTGCGCAACTTCACCCGCTGGAACGGTATGGAATGAGGAACCCGTCATGCTTCTGATCCCGGCCATCGATCTCAAGGACGGCAAGTGTGTGCGCCTGCGCCAGGGGCGCATGGACGACGAGACCGTGTTCTCCGACGATCCCGTGGCCATGGCCCGGCGCTGGGTGGATGCCGGCGCGCGGCGCCTGCACCTGGTCGATCTCGACGGTGCCTTCGCCGGCCGCCCGGCCAATGCCGGCGTGATCCACGACATCGTCGAGGCCTGCCCCGGCGTACCAATCCAGGTCGGCGGCGGCATCCGCGACGAGGATACGGTAGCCGCCTACCTCGATGCCGGCGTGCAGTTCGTCATCATCGGCACCAAGGCGGTGAGCGCGCCGCACTTCGTCAACGACCTGTGCCTGGAGTTCCCGGGCCACATCATCGTCGGCCTGGACGCGAAGGACGGCAAGGTGGCCATCGATGGCTGGTCCAAGCTCTCGCACCACGATGTCATCGACATGGCGCAGCACTTCGAGGACGACGGCGTGGCCGCCATCGTCTTCACCGACATCAGCCGCGACGGCATGATGCAGGGGCTCAACCTCGACTCCACGGTGGAACTGGCCCGCGCCATCCGCACCCCGGTCATCGCCTCCGGCGGCATCACCACCCTCGACGACGTGCGCAAGCTGTGCGCGGTGGCCGACGAGGGCATCGTTGGCGCCATCACCGGCCGCGCCCTGTACGAAGGCACGCTGGACCTGGCCGAGGGCCAGAAGCTGGCCGACGAACTCTGCCCCGACGACTGACATGGCGCTGGCGCGACGCATCATTCCCTGTCTCGACGTCGATGCCGGCCGCGTCGTCAAGGGCGTGAAGTTCGTCGACATCCGCGATGCCGGCGACCCGGTGGAGATCGCGCGCCGCTACGATGCCGAGGGCGCCGACGAGATCACCTTCCTCGACATCACCGCCAGCTCCGACGAGCGCGAGACCATGGTCCATGTCGTCGAGCAGGTGGCCTCCGAGGTCTTCATTCCGCTCACCGTGGGCGGCGGCATCCGCGAGATGGGCGACATCCGCCGCATGCTCAATGCCGGCGCCGACAAGGTGGCCATCAACACCGCCGCCGTGTTCCGCCCCGAGTTCGTGCGCGAGGCCAGCGACTACTTCGGCTCGCAGTGCATCGTGGTGGCCATCGACGCCAAGCAGGTGGCCGACGACGCCGACGGCAACCCGCGCTGGGAGATCTTCACCCATGGCGGGCGCAAGCCCACCGGCATCGACGCCATCGAATGGGCCCGGCGCATGAGCGACTACGGCTGTGGCGAAATCCTGCTCACCAGCATGGACCGTGACGGCACCAGGGCCGGCTTCGACCTGGCCCTGACCCGCGCCGTGAGCGACGCCGTGCCGGTACCGGTGATCGCCTCCGGCGGGGTCGGCAACCTGCAGCACCTCGCCGAGGGCGTGCTCGAGGGCCATGCCGATGCGGTGCTGGCCGCCAGCATCTTCCATTTCGGCGAGTACAGCATCCGCGAGGCCAAGCAGTACATGGCCCAACAGGGCATCGAGGTGCGGCTGTGAGCGACTGGCTGGACGAGGTACGCTTCGACGAAAACGGCCTGGTGCCGGCCATCGCCCAGGACTGGCAGAGCGGCGAGGTGCTGATGCTGGCCTGGATGGACCGCGAGGCCCTGCGCCGCACGGCGGAGCTGGGCGAGGCCGTGTACTGGTCGCGCTCGCGCCAACAGTACTGGCACAAGGGCGAGACCTCGGGGCATGTGCAGAAGGTGCGCGAGATCCGCCTCGACTGCGACGGCGATGTCATCCTGCTGCTGATCGAGCAGGTCGGCGGCATCGCCTGCCACACCGGTCGCCGCCGCTGCTTCCACAAGCGGCTCAAGGATGGCAGCTGGGTCACCACCGACGAGGTCCTCAAGGACCCGGGAGAGATCTACGGATGAACGAGGACATCCTGCAACGGCTCTACGAGGTGCTGCAGCAACGCAAGCAGGCCGATCCCGATTCGTCCTATGTGGCCGGCCTGTACCACAAGGGCCTGGACGCCATCCTGAAGAAGATCGGCGAGGAGGCCACCGAGACGGTGATGGCGGCCAAGGACGGCGATGCGGACAAGGTGGTTTATGAAGTGGCGGATTTGTGGTTTCATAGCCTGGTCCTGCTGGCACAGACCGACATACCACCAGAGCGGATTCTGTCCGAGCTCGAGCGCCGCTTCGGCACCTCCGGCCTGACCGAGAAGGCCGCCAGGAAGGCGACATGATGCGTCGCGCCTGTCCGCTGAAAGCGACACAAACCAACATGAATCCAGTGAGGTAACGACATGGGTGTAGGTGGAATCAGTCCCTGGTCCCTGATCCTGATCCTGCTCATCGTGGTGCTGCTGTTCGGCACCAAGAAGCTGCGCAACATCGGCGGCGACCTGGGCAGCGCGATCAAGAACTTCAAGAAGTCGATGAAGGAAGGCGAGGAAGACGCCCAGACCGGCAAGGAGCCGGAGAAGCTGACCGGAGAGCCGGCCGAGGGGCAGATCATCGAGGGCAAGGCCGAGCACAAGGACAAGCCTGACGCCTGATCGACACCCTCCCCCATGACCGAAATCGGCATCTCCGAGCTGCTGCTGATCCTGGTGGTGGCGCTGATCGTGGTCGGTCCCGAGCGCCTGCCGGGCCTGGCGCGCAAGGCCGGCTACTGGGCCGGACGGCTGCGCCAGTACGTGGCCGGGGTGCGCAGCGAGATCGAGGAACAGCTGCAGGCCGACGAGCTGCGTCAGATGATGCAGCGGCAGGAACAGGAGATGGCCGAGCTGCGCGGCCTGCTGGAAAAGAGCCGCGGCGAG
>JALWNJ010000063.1:2419-3565 GCA_026995955.1 Gammaproteobacteria bacterium | reverse complement strand
GTGGAGGGCAGCCTCGAGGAGGTCAACGCATACCTGGTCAAGGCGACCGATGCCGGCGCGGATGCGGATCGGCAGGCCCGAGAGGATCAGCCCGCTGGCGATGCCGACACCGACGACGACGGCGGACCGGGGGGCACGGCCCCGCCCGAGGCCCTGCCCCAGGGCTTCCGGCCTGCGACCGGGAGCCAGGACGAAGGCGTGAAACAACCGGTGGGCCATGAAGAGAAGCGCTGAACCGGAAACCCCCGAGGGCGAGATCGCCGAGGCCGGCGAGCAGGGGCTGATCGATCACCTGATCGAGCTGCGCGACCGCCTGCTGCGCATGGTGCTCGGCGTGGTGCTGGTGTTCGCCGCCCTGTTCCCCTTTGCCGACGAGATCTACGGCTACCTCGCCAAACCCCTGCTGCGCCACCTCCCGGAAGGCAGCTCGATGATCGCCATCGATGTCGCCTCGCCGTTCCTGATCCCCTTCAAGCTGGTGCTGATGCTGTCCGTGGTGCTGTCCATGCCCTGGATCCTGTATCAGCTCTGGGCCTTCGTCGCCCCCGGCCTGTACCAGCACGAGAAGCGCCTGGCACGGCCACTGCTGGTCTCCAGCATCCTGCTGTTCTACATCGGCATGGCCTTTGCCTACTATGTCGTGTTTCCGCTGGTGTTCGGCTTCTTCACCAGCGTGGGGCCGCAGGAAGTCAAGGTAATGACCGACATCGGCCGTTACCTCGACTTCGTCAACATGCTGTTCCTGGCCTTCGGCATCGCCTTCGAGGTGCCGGTGGCCACCGTGCTGCTGGTCGCCATCGGCATGGTCACGCCGCAGAAACTGGCCCGTATCCGCCCCTATGTCATCGTCGCCGCCTTCACCATCGGCATGCTGCTGACCCCGCCCGATGTCATCTCCCAGATCCTGCTGGCCGTGCCGATGTGGATCCTCTACGAGCTGGGCATCCTGTTCTCGCGCATGGTGCGACCGAAGGCCAGGGACGAAGAAGACAATGAGCCGGCAATGGACCCGGATGCGGCGCAAGCAAACACCATCCACCCGGCCCCGGCGGCGGCCGGTGCCAGCAGCGCCGCGATGTCGGCCACGGCAGGCGCCGAAAGCGACGACGACGAGGAATACCGCCCGCTCACGGAAGAGGAGATGGA
>JALWNJ010000063.1:0-2409 GCA_026995955.1 Gammaproteobacteria bacterium | reverse complement strand
CGATTCGCTGGAATTCGTCGAGGACGAGAAAGAGGAAGAGGAGGATAGCGACGACGTAGCGAAGCAGGGCAGCAAGGAAGGCAGGAAGCCGGAGGACGACACGCCTCCGCCCGGCGACGACAAGGCCTGAAGCAAGCCACCCTGCCCGCCCCGTCACGAAACGGTCATGTACGGCGTGATATAATCCGCGGCTTTCCCAAGCCTCTCACCCGGAAACGCACGGAACATGGTCGAAAAACGCAGCGCACCGAGAAGAAACACCCTGCTGGTCATCATGGACGGCTTCGGGGTCAACCCGAGCAAGCGCAACAACGCCGTCTGCCTCGCCGACACCCCGCGTCTGGACGAATACTTCGCCCGCTATCCGCACACCACGCTCGAGGCCTGCGGCCGCGCCGTGGGCCTGCCCGATGGACAGATGGGCAACTCCGAGGTCGGCCACCTCACCATCGGCAGCGGCAGCGTGGTGCGCCAGGACCTGGTGCGCATCGACGACGCCATCGAGGACGGCAGCTTCTTCGAGAACCCCGCCCTGGTGGCCGCGGTGCGCGCCGCCAAGGCCGCCGAACGGCCGCTGCACCTGCTGGGGCTGGTCTCCGACGGCGGCGTGCACAGCCATGTGCGCCACCTGCATGCCCTGATCAAGCTGTGCCGCAAGCACGAGGTGGTGCCGGTGGTGCACATGATCACCGACGGCCGCGACACCCCGCCCAAGTCGGCCCTCAACTACCTGCCTGCGCTCAACAAGCGCCTAGACAAGGCCGGCGGGCGCATCGCCACCATCTGCGGACGCTACTACGCCATGGACCGCGACAAGCGCTGGGAGCGTACCCAGGTGGCATTCGAGGCCATCGTCCACGGCAAGGGCCGGCCGGCGGAATCGGCCGAGGCCGGCATCCAGTCCGCCTACGAGCTGGGCGAGACCGACGAGTTCATCAAGCCCATCGTCCTGCCGGACGCCGAGCGCGTGCTGCCGGGCGACTCGCTGATCTTCTTCAACTTCCGCAACGACCGTCCGCGCCAGCTGGCCGAGGCCCTGGGGCAGGACGACTTCGAGGGCTTCGACCGTGGCGACTACACGCCCATTACCGTCACCTGCCTCACTGAATACGATCCCAAGTTCCTGTCGCCGGTGGCCTTTCCGCCGGAGCGCCCCAAGACCACCCTGGGCGAGGTGGTGAGCTTGGCCGGCTACCGCCAGTTCCACTGCGCGGAGACGGAAAAGTACGCCCATGTCACCTTCTTCCTCAATGGCGGCCGCGAGGAGCCGCATGCCGGCGAGGACCGGGTAATGATCCCCTCGCCGCATGTCGCCACCTACGACCAGGCACCGGAGATGAGCGCGGCGCAGGTGGCCGACGAGGTCATCAAGGCACTGGAGAGCGGCGACTACGCCTTCATCGTGGTCAACTTCGCCAACGGCGACATGGTGGGCCACACCGCGGTGCGCGAGGCCGTCATCAAGGCGGTGGAGACCCTCGACCGCGAGGTGGGCCGAGTGCTCGACGCCGCCGTGGAACACGACTACTCGGTCATCCTCACCGCCGACCACGGCAACTGCGACGAGATGGTGGACCCCATCACCGGCGAGCCGCATACCCAGCACACCATGTACCCGGTGCCCTGCCTGATCATCGACGAGGTGCCGTGGCGCCTCAACACCGGTGCCGGGCTGAGCAGCATCGCGCCTACCGTGCTGCAGCTCATGGGCCTGCAGCAGCCCAAGGTGATGAAGGGCAAGTCGATCCTGCTGGAGGAGATCCGCGTCGCCTCCTGATCCGACCCGACTTCCTCCTCAGCAGAAAGCCCCGGCATCGATGCCGGGGCTTTTTGCTTTTGGTGAGATGGAATGCTTGATACAGGGCAGTCAGCCGTCGGTCACTCCACGTCCTCGACACCCTTCTCCTTCTTCACATTGGCGCCTTCCCTTTCGATGATGAGGCGATTCGAACCCTGGCCGCTTCCGGGAGCATGCTTGCGCTGGCCGGCGCCGACCGTCCGTCCCCCCTCGCGGATGCCATGCATGCCACGGGGCGAGGACGAGGGCCCCTGCTGCTTGTTGACGAGCTGTTCGGCCAGCTGCTTCAGATCGGCTGCCTGAGCGGCCGGCGCCAGCACGAGGAAGCTGGCGAGAGGAAGCAGTGCCACGAGGGTCTTGCGGAAGTGTTTTTTCATTGTTGTTTCTCCTGGCTGGAATGAAGGGGTGGAACGGATTGATCGTTACTTGTCTCGACGGATGTCGGTCTTCTCGATGCCACGGCGCTGGCCCATGCCAGAACGGGTCTCCCCGGCCCGGGGAGGACCGGCCCGCCCCTTTGCCGGGCGTGCCCGGTCGCAGGGCACGGCCGGTGGCGGGCCCTGCCAGTAGGGGCTGCAGGGGTCATTGGGATGTCCGGGGTTTTGTCCGGG
>JALWNJ010000062.1 GCA_026995955.1 Gammaproteobacteria bacterium | reverse complement strand
GCCTTTTTCTTCGCCGCCTTCCTCTTCACCGCCTTCTTGGCCGGAGCCGCCTGCTCCTCCTCGGACGTTGTCTCTGCCTCGGCCGCGGGCTCCTGTACGCCGGCCGCCGCCTTGGCCTCGAGAATGGCGTCGGCGGCCGCTGTCACCACCAGCTGGATGGAGCGGATGGCGTCGTCATTGCCGGGAATGACGTAATCGATGCCCTCAGGGCTGTTGTTGGTATCGACCACGGCGACCACCGGGATGCCCAGCTTGTTGGCCTCGCTGACGGCGATCTTCTCGTGGCCGACATCGATCACCAGCAGGGCGTCGGGCAGGCGCGGCATGTCCTTGATGCCGCCCAGGCTGCGCTCCAGCTTGTCCTTCTCGCGGCGCAGGTGCAGCACTTCCTTCTTGGACAGGCGCTCCAGGGTGCCGTCCTCCTCCATTTTCTCCAGGTCCTTCAGGCGCTGGATCGACTGGCGCACGGTCTTGAAGTTGGTGAGCATGCCGCCCAGCCAGCGGTGATTCACATAGGGCATGCCGCAACGCTCGGCCTCGCTGCGGACCGACTCGCGGGCGGAGCGCTTGGTGCCCACGAACAGAACGATACCGCCCTTGGCCGCGACCTGTCCGAGGTAGTTCATCGCCTCGTTGAAGAGCGGCAGGGTCTTTTCCAGGTTGATGATGTGGATCTTGTTGCGTTCGCCGAAGATGTAGGGTGCCATCTTCGGGTTCCAGTAGCGGGTCTGATGCCCGAAGTGCATGCCGGCCTCGAGCATCTGGCGCATGGTGACATTGGCCATGATTCAATCTCCTGATTGTTGGGTTGGGCCTCCATGTACCCCGCCCTGCAACCCCGCACTCCATGGGAATGGGGGCACCCGGCAGGGCGTGCCGGTACATGTGCGAATTTGCCGCCGGATGCGGCGGCGCGCGCTTTATACCACAGAAGGTCGGCGAAGGGCCAGCCCAAAGCGGGAAAATCCCGCGAAAAACGGGCGTTTGTTGACGATTTTGCCCCCTTCCGCCATGCTTTCGCTTCCCTGTGAACCGTGGATGCCGAGATGGCCGTCACCATCAAGACACCGGAAGAGATCGAGAAGATGCGCGTCGCCGGTCGCCTCGCCGCCGAGGTGCTGGAGATGATCGGGCCCCATGTCAGGCCCGGGGTCACCACCGACGAACTGGACCGCATCTGCCACGACTACATCGTCAACGAGCAGGGCGCCATCCCGGCCCCGCTCAACTACCATGGCTTCCCGCGCTCCATCTGCACTTCGGTCAATCACCAAGTGTGCCATGGCATCCCGGGCGACAAGAAGCTCAGGAAGGGCGACATCGTCAACATCGACATCACCGTCATCAAGGACGGCTATCACGGGGACACCAGCAAGATGTTCTATGTCGGCGAGCCTTCGATCCAGGCCCGGCGACTGGTGGAGACGGCCTACGAGTGCATGGTCACCGGCATTCGCATGGTGCGCCCCGGTGTGCGCCTGGGCGACATCGGCCACGCCATCCAGCAACTCGCCGAGTCCCGCAACTTCTCGGTAGTGCGGGAGTACTGCGGTCACGGCATCGGCAAGCAATTCCACGAGGATCCGCAGGTGTTGCACTATGGCAAGCCGGGGACCGGGCTGGAGCTGGAAC
>JALWNJ010000061.1 GCA_026995955.1 Gammaproteobacteria bacterium | reverse complement strand
CCAGGCCCTCGATGCACTGCGCACCGGGGCCTTCCGGCCAGGACGGCAACCGATCCTCAACTTCGGCATCAATCGCCCGCCGCACTGGCTCGCCCTGAGGGTCGAAAATCCCCACGACACCCCCGTGTCGCGCCGTGTGGAAGTGCGCAACAGCTGGATCGACCAACTCGACGCCCATCTGCTCCTGGCCGATGGAACCCTGCGCCAGCTGCGGCTCGGTGACCGCCTGCCCTTTGCCCGGCGCCCGGTTCCTGGCCGGTTTCTGGCCTTCGACACGGATTGGCCACCCGGCACCAGCCTGCTGCTGATGCGCATCGTGACACCGGACCCGATGATGTTGCCGGTGGCATTCGGCGAGGCTGGCAGGCTGGCCATGGCCAACCTTCACGAAGGCTATGGATACGGCGCCCTATACGGTCTGGTACTGGGCCTGCTGGGCTTCAACCTGGTGCTGTACCTTCGGCTCAGAATGCCCGTCTATCTCGCCTATGTCGTCTTTCTTTCCGCCTTCCTGCTGATGAACCAGTCCTATACGGGGCATGGCTTCTGGTGGTGGTGGCCGGATGCTCCGGACTGGCAGCAGTGGGCCAATGTCGTCTTCATCGCCCTGTTCGGACTGGCGCAGATGCAGTTCGCACTGACCTTCCTGCAGGTTCGCAAGCGTCATCCGCTGGCGTGGCAGATGGGGCAGGGTATGAGCCTGGTCATGGCGACGCTGGTTGCACTCGCCGCAATGGCCGGCGCCCAGGGCATCGCCGTCTTTCTTTCCATCGCCGGCACCATGACCCTGGCCTGGTATGCACTGGCGCTCGGCATCCATGGCGTGCTGCAGCACCAGGCCGGTGCCCGGCTGTTCGTCGCCGCCTCCAGTTCGAGCCTGGCTGGGGGCATCGTCACCGCTGTCACCGTGATGGACTGGGTACCGTTCACATCCGTCGGCTATCATGCCGTGGAAGCAGGGGTGGCGATCGAGGCGGTACTGCTCTCGATCGCACTGTCCGCCATGCTGCGTGAGGCGCGGGTTGCACGCATGCAGGCCGAGCAGGTGGCCCGTACCGACCCGCTCACGAGCACCTACAACCGGCGTGCCTTCATCGACGATGCCGAACAGGCCGCCCTGGAGGACGATCGCCGGGGCAGCGATTCGAGCTGCATGCTGCTCGACCTGGATCATTTCAAGCAGCTCAACGATCAGCTCGGCCATGCCGCCGGCGACGAGGCCCTGTGCCGGGTCAGCGATACCATCGCCGGCATGATCCGCAAGCGCGACATCCTCGCGCGCTGGGGCGGGGAGGAATTCGTGATCTATCTGCCCGACACCGGCGAACAGGCCGCCGAGCGGCTGGCGCAGCGCATCCGGCGCGCCATTTCTGCCCTGGGCATCAACAATGCCGAGGGACGCACCCTGATCCGTTTGACGGTGAGCATCGGCGTGGTGACGGCCAGGGCCGGCAAGGAGGCGCGCGATCTGGAGGAGATGATCCGTGGCGCCGACGAGGCCATGTATCGAGCGAAGGAAGCCGGCCGAAACCGCGTCGTGCAGGGCAGACCGGAGTGGACACACCGGGACCAGGGCGCAACCCTGCATTGAGCCGCTTCGAGCCCATGCCGGTTATTTAACATAATATACAT
>JALWNJ010000060.1 GCA_026995955.1 Gammaproteobacteria bacterium | reverse complement strand
GATCTCGTGCAGCGGGCGGAATTCGCTCTGCGGATCCCACCAGCGGTGCGCCAGTTCCTCGAACTTGGCGACCTCGCCATGATCGACATTGGGTCGTTCCCGGGTTGCGGAATCGCTCATGCTTCAGTCTCCCGTCTCACCGCCGATTCTATCACGCCAGATCGCGGCCCTTTCATGCAGGACCTCCTCGTCCAGTGTGGTCAGCCGCCGCTCGCGCAGCAGGCAGCGGCCTGCCACCCATACATCGCTGACCTGTTCGCGGCAGGCCGCATAGACGATCTGGGAAACCGGGTTGTACACCGGCTGAGTCTCCGGGCGTGACAGGTCGATGGCGCACAGGTCGGCGCTCTTGCCGCGCTCGATGGAGCCGATCTCGTCCTGCAGGCCGAGGGCCTCGGCACCCGACAGGGTGGCCATGCGCAGCGCGGCATGGGCGGGCAGGGCGGCGGCGTCCCCGGCGCGAGCCTTGGCCAGCAGGGCGGCGGTGCGCATCTCGGCGATCATGTCGAGGTCGTTGTTGCTGGCGGCCCCGTCGGTGCCAAGGGCCACGGTGACGCCCTCGCGCAGCAGGGCCTGTACCGGGCAGATGCCGGAGGCCAGCTTGAGGTTGGACTCGGGACAGTGCAGCACGCGCACGCCGCGTTCGGCCACCAGCCGGATCTCGCCTTCCTCGAGCTGGGTCATGTGCACGGCAAGGAAGTCCGGCGACAGCAGGCCCAGCGCATCCAGCCGCGCCAGCGGACGACGACCCTGTTCTGCGACCGCGCGCCGCACCTCGTCGGCGGTCTCGTGCACATGCATGTGTATCGGTATGCCCAGTTCGGCGGAGAGCACGCGAATGCGCTCCAGCGGTCCGTCCGAAACCGTATAGGGCGCATGCGGGGCGAAGGCCGTTCGCAGCAGCGGCTCGCTGCGGAATTCGTCGCGCAGCGCCAGGCCCTTGGCCAGGTATTCGTCGGCATCCTGCGCCCACACGGTAGGGAAGTCGATGACGATGAGCCCGATCATGGCGCGCAGGCCGGCATGCAGCGCGGCACGCGCGGTGATGTCGGGAAAGAAGTACATGTCGTTGAAACAGGTAGTGCCGCCACGGATCATCTCGGCGAGTGCCAGCTGCGTGCCGTCGTGGACGAATTCTTCGCTCACCCAGCGGCCCTCGGTGGGCCAGATGTGTTCCTGCAGCCAGGTCATCAGCGGCAGGTCATCGGCCAGACCCCGCATCAGGCTCATGGCGGCGTGGGTGTGGGTGTTGACGAAACCGGGGACGAGGGCATGCCGGGTCAGGTCGCGCACCTCGGTGG
Organism: Gammaproteobacteria bacterium; assembly: GCA_026995955.1. Lineage (GTDB taxonomy): Bacteria > Pseudomonadota > Gammaproteobacteria > J044 > J044 > J044. The sequence continues at coordinate 336 of JALWNJ010000060.1, read as the reverse complement.
CCTGGTATTCGGCCTCGGCGCGCGCCCGGGGCAGGACGGCCTCGATGCGACCGTTGTGCACCGCGACCGAGTGGCCCTCCAGTACCAGCTCGGCCGGCTCCACCGGGATCACCCAGCCGGCATGGATGAGCAGATCGATGGCTTGCATGTTCGTTCTCCCGCGGATTTGCCGCACATGCTAGCAAAATGTGCCCCTGTCCGGCGTCCGACTCGCATCGCGGGCGGCCCGTTTGCTAAAGTGCGGTCCGTCTCGAATCGGGGGAGCGTCGTCAATGAGCGAGTTCGACACCGTGCGCGCCATGCGCTGGGAGGACGGGCAACTGCTGCTGCTGGACC
>JALWNJ010000059.1 GCA_026995955.1 Gammaproteobacteria bacterium | reverse complement strand
CGCCCACCCCTTCGATCCCGCCCGCCAGGAACAGCTGCAGAAGAAGGAGCGCGCCCAGGCCCTGAAGCGGCTGGCGGTGGCCGGCCTGGGAGCGATGCAGGTGATGATGCTGGCGGTGGCCCTGTATGCCGGCGAGGCGCAGGGGATGGACGAGTCACTGCGCAATTTCATGCGCTGGGTCAGCCTGGTGATCGCGGCACCGGTGATCCTCTATGCCGCCTGGCCGTTCTATCGCTCGGCCTGGCAGGACCTGAAGCGCCGCCGGGCCGGCATGGACGTGCCCGTCTCGCTGGCCATCAGCGGCGGCTTCCTGGCCAGCGTCTGGGCCACGGTGACCGGGGCCGGTCATGTCTACTACGACTCGGTCACCATGTTCACCTTCTTCCTGCTGGTGGGGCGCTATCTGGAGATGATCGCGCGTCACCGCGCGGGGCAGGCAGCCGAGGAGCTGGTGCGCCTGCTGCCGGACACGGCCACCCGGTTGACGGCGGACGGTGGCGAGCAGGTGGTGCCGGTGGACGAGCTGGAGCTGGGCGACCGGGTGCTGGTGCGTCCCGGTGAACCGATACCGGCCGATGGGCGCGTGCTTGAGGGGCGCTCGAGCCTGCCGGTGGCGCGCGACTGTGGCGACGAGGTCATCGGCGGCAGCATCAACGTCGAGAGTCCGCTGGTGATCGAGGTCATCCGCGTCGGTGCCGACAGCACGCTTTCGGCCATCCTGCGCCTGCTGGAGCGGGCGCAGTCGGAGAAGCCGTCCATCGCACGCCAGGCCGATCGCGTGGCCGGCTGGTTCGTGCTCGGTCTGCTTGTGGTGGCGGCCGGGGTGTTCGTCTGGTGGCTGCCGCAGGGGATCGAAAAGGCGCTATGGATCACCATCTCGGTGCTGGTCGTTACCTGTCCCTGTGCACTGTCTCTGGCGACCCCGGCAGCGGTGACGGCGGCGACCGGCAGCCTGACCCGTCTCGGCGTGCTCACCACCCGCGGCCATGCGCTGGAGACGCTGGCACGGGCCGATCACATCGTGTTCGACAAGACCGGCACGCTGACCCTGGGCCGCCTACGGCTGGTGCGGATCGAGACCCATGCGGGGCCCGACGAACCCGAGTGCCTGCGCATCGCCGCCGGGCTGGAGCGCCAGTCGGAACATCCGGTGGCGCGCGCCCTGCTGGCGCGGGTTCAGGCGTTGCCGGAGGTGGTGGAGGTGGAGGCGATCCCCGGCAAGGGGATTCGCGGCCGGGTGGATGGGCGCCTGTACTGGATCGGCAGTCCGGATTCGGTGCGCGCCTTGGGCATCGAGGTGCCGGAGTTCGAGCGTGCCCCGGGCGAGAGCCGGGTATGCCTGGTCGACGCCGAGGGCAGGCACCTGCTGGCCAGCTTCGTATTTGCCGACAGCCCGCGGCCGGAGGCGCGCGAAGCGGTCGAGGCCCTGTGCGCCCAGGGGCTGAAGGTGGTGCTGCTGAGTGGCGACGACCCCGAGGTGGTGGCCCGGGTGGCGGACGAGCTGGGGATCGGGGAATACGCCGGCGGCCTGCTGCCGGAAGACAAGCTGGCACGGCTCGAGGACCTGCAGCAGGCCGGGCATGTGGTGGCCATGGTGGGCGACGGTGTCAACGATGCGCCGGTGCTGGCCCGCGCCCAGGTGTCGATCGCCATGGGCTCCGGCTCCGGCATCGCGCATGCCTCGGCCGACATGGTGCTGTTGTCCGAAGACCTGCGCCATCTGCCGCAGGCGGTGCGCATGGCGCGCCGTACCCTGGCCATCATTCGCCAGAATCTGGCCTGGGCGGTAGGCTACAATGTGGTGGCCGTGCCGCTGGCGGCGGCCGGACTGGTGCAGCCCTGGATGGCGGCCATCGGCATGTCGGCCAGCTCGCTCATCGTGGTACTCAACGCCCTGCGCCTCAACGAGGGCAAGGAGAGGTAGGATGGAAATCCTCTACATGCTCATCCCGATGGCCGTGTTCATCATGGTCATCGCCATCGTCGCCTTCGTGTGGACGGTGAAGTCCGGCCAGTACGACGACCTCGAGGGGCCCGCCCACCGCATCCTGATGGACGATGACGATCCCCTCATCCCGCGCTCGGCGCGCCCGCCCGAGGAGCGGGAAGAGGACGAGGACGGGAAAGACTCTCCTTGATGCGGGGCCGCGCATCCGGTAACATGCGCGTACCGAACCATTCCTTGCCGAGGATTCCGCGATGAACAACGAAACCCTGCCGCTCTACATCGTCATCGCCCTGATTGCCTGGTCCTGGATCAGCTTCTTTTCCGTGATCCTGTCCGGCTGAAGGCGCTTCTTCTTGCGATTTTGATGACAGGGAAGTCAATGAAACACCACATTATTCTCGTTCTACTTGCGCTGTTCTGGAGTACTCAGACTCAGGCGCTTGATCTGCAAGTCTCCGGCAAGCTGCATATAACACTCCCCGAGCCGCAACGACTGGCTCATTTCTCCGGCGTTCTCATTGTCTGGGGTAAAGACAGGGGGCGTATTTCGCACCGCTATTTGTCTGCCAAGAACTATCTGAGTGTCGACATGCGTGGCATCCTGCCCGCGTTTTTCTGTTACGAATTCGGTCAGGCTGGCTGCCCTCCATTGCCCAGATGGCTACAGGTATTGGCCAGTGACTCGGCTCGTGTGGCCAAATTGAAACAGGGCAGATCGTGGGTCAATGAGGTCGGAAGCCAGCGGATTTATGCGCACTATCTGGAGGGCAGGGGCACAGTCTTTATTCCGGAGGAGGATGGCGTTCACATTATTGAATACAAAGGGGATGTTCACGATTTCAAGCGCATGCTGAACTCCATCCGTGAGGTGAAGGAGTGATGGATACGGTTGACAAGGCAAACATGAGGGAATTCCTGCGCTCCTTCTATGGCACTTCTGTCGATCATTGGCAAATGAACGAAGGCGTGTTTGATCTCCTGGTTCGTATGCTGCAGACCTCAGGTCGTTGCTCGGATCTGATGGATCTGGTTCCCAGGCCCATGAAGCCGGGGCAGACTGCTGCCAAATGGCTGTCCAAGGAAATTCGAAGCCAGTTGCTCCGAAACATTCACAAGCGCAGGGAGTACTATCGCGTATGTCTTGAGCGCGCTGCGATCAATTTGCGTACGGATTTTGAGCTGGCGGGCAGGGGGCTTGCTTACTGAAGGCCAATGATTGTGAAAGCCGTGCCGAACGCTTTCCTGTAGGTTGCTTGTTTCCTCGCCTCGGGCTCGAAATGCGCTTCCAGGGGAGTCTACGGCAATTGTTGAGGCGGATCACCGATGATTCGGGGCCATGGATTGGCCCCTATTTCGTTGGGGGTTGGTTATGCTCGTCAGTATGGGCCGGGAGCCGCCGGTCTCCCGGCCCACATGCCGTTCAGTGCTTGCCCGGAGTCAGTGCGACACCGCGACGCTCCCAGTGGATGTAGGCCTGCAGGGCGATCATCTCGTCGGAGTCCAGCGCCAGTGGTTCGCTCTCCAGCGGGTTCATGATGCACCAGTTGATCATCTCACCGAGCACCGCCACCTTCCCCAGCTGCTGCTGGAACTTCGGATAGGTCTCCGGATGGGTATTGGTGGCGTTGGGGTGACACTGGTCGCAGGAGACGCTGTTTCTGCTCTTCAGCCCGCCGTGGAACAGCCTGTCGCCCTTCTCCACCACGCTCATGAATTCGGCCTGCCAGCGTTTGAGGTCTTCCGTGTCGAATTCGTCGGCGTGACCGGCGGTAGCCAGGCCGACGAACAGTGACAATGCGGCCGCCATGCTGATGTTGCGATGCTTGTCCATCTCTATGCCTCCTCGTGCCTTGATCAATAGTGTTCCTGCGGCGGAATGCGTTTCGCAGGATCCTGATAGCGGGTGTCTACCGGATGGCCCAGTTGTTCGTCGAAGGCGACCGTCCGGTTGGTGTTGTTGGGCAGGAAGTAATGCAGGTCGACATGGCCGCTGTGGACATCGATCCACTGCCAGCCGGTGGCATCCCGCTCGAAGAAGGGATCGGCACGGTTCATGGGCACGGTCAGCTTGGCCAGGTGGCTAGGAGCCTGCCGGTAGGTGCTCGGATAGGGCCATGGCCAGGCCGTGGCCATTACGGAATGGAAGCTGATGTTTCCGATCTGGTTGTACTGGATCTGGTGCACATGCCCGTAGATGACCGTGACCTTGCGGAAGGGCTTGAGCAGGGCCTGGACCTGTTCGGCATCCTCGGTCCAGAAGTTCCAGCCCTTGTAGATCTTCTGCAGCGGGGAGTGTGAGAACACCACCACCGGCGTGTCGTGGCTGACCTTGGCCAGGTCGCCCGCCAGCCATTTCCGTTGTGCCTCCCCGACCATGAAAGGCGAGCCGTTGGGGTTGTCCAGTCGTGCCATCTCCTTCATCCGCGCCATGCCGTCCGGCCAGTCGCGGTGCATCCACTCGTCGTGGGTGAGGATGCTGTTCAGCACCACGAAGTGGACCCCCTTGTGGTCGAAACTGTAGTGGTCGGGGCCCAGCTGCTTGCGCCAGTAGTCGCCTAGGTCGACATAGTAGTCGTGCTCGCCCATGACGAAGTGAACCTTGCCACGCAGGCCGCTGAGCAGTTCCAGTCCGTGGTCGATTTCTTCCGGTTTGCCCAGCTGGGCGATGTCGCCGCCATAGACGATGAAATCGGGCTTCGGGTCGAGCAGGTTGGTTTCGGCCACGGCGCGGATGAGGCCGCGATCCCAGTTGCGCACGAACTCTCGTCCCTTGATGTGGGTGATGTGCGAGTCGGAGATGAAGGCAAAAGTGAAGTTTCTGGGATCGCCCTTGCCGAAGGCCAGCTCCACCAGGCTGATGGGCAGGGTGCCTGCGGCCGCGAGGACGCTGGCCTTTTTCAGGAAATCACGACGATTCATGCCGCTCATGTCTGGATTCCTCCCTTACTTGTGTGCGAAGCGGTCGAGGTCGGGGCTGGTAAGCGCCTTCAGGAACGCCACCAGATCGGCCTTCTCCTCGTCCGTCAGGTCCAGCGGGCGTATGCCTCCGCTGAGAAAGGGGGAAAGCGGATCGGTTGGCTTGAGGCGTCCCCCGTTGTTGTAGAACTCGACTACCTCCTCGAGCGTTTCGAGGCTGCCATCGTGCATGTAGGGTGCGGTGAGTTCGACATTGCGCAGCGTCGGGGTCTTGAAGGCCCCCACCTCGGTCAGGTTCTCGGTGACGGCGAACCGGCCGAGTTCCGACATGTTGGCCTGTGTCAGGACGGTCTTGTCCACATCGGCCCCGGCACGCTTGGCCTTGAGGAAGGCTGCCGCCGTTTGCATTTCCTTGCCCTGGATGCGCTTGAAGCCGACGCCGATGTTGTGGAAGCGGTTGTCCGTGAACAGGGCCTGTGTCTGCTCGACGACATGACAGGACACGCAGCGTGCCTTGCCCGTGAACAGGCGGAAGCCGCGGAGCTGCTGTGGCGTCATGGCATCCTTTTCGCCACCGTAACGCCAACGGTCAAAAGGGGAGTTGCCGCTGACCAGGGTGCGCTCGAAGCTGGCAATGGCCTTGGCGACATGATCCATGCTGATGTCCGTGGGCGAGACGCCGAACACCTCGCGAAAGGCCTTGCGGTACGCCTCGTCCTGTCGGATCGTGGCGAGGATGGGTTCGTGGTTTCTGAGTCCCCCTTCGACCGGGTTGATGAACGGCTGTTTCGACTGGCCTTCCAGGTCGGGTTCCCGGCCGTCCCAGAACAGTGTCTCCATGTAGGCGGCATTGAGCACCGTGGGCGCATTGCGGGTGCCGGTCTTGCCCATGAAGCCGCGGGAGACGGGCAGGTTGTCCGTAAAGGCCTTGCGCGAATCGTGGCAGGTGGCGCAGCTGACCTTGCCGTCGGCGCTGAACCGGGCATCGTGAAAAAGCCGCTCACCGAGCCGGATCTTGGCCTCGGTCAGGGGGTTGTCCTCGGGAATCGGTACCGGGGGCAGACCGAGGGGAGGACTGGACAGAACGGGGCCGGCCAAGATCGAGCCGGCAAGCAGTCCGAGCAGTGTTCGTTTCATGGTGTCTCCTCCTCATGGTGGGTGGCATGGATAATTGTTAAGAATTAGACGAAAACTAATTCTGAAAATAGACGGCGTGCGCTGGGGTGTCAAGGAAGCGCCGCATCGGGCAACAGGGGTTGCGGACAGCGTGCGGTTCTGGCCAGAGCAGCACGAAGAGGGGCTGGCGCGGACGAAGTCAGTGCCCCAGAAGGCAAAATCCCCGCCGGTAGGCGGGGATCGTAACGGATGCCAGCGCTGCCGCCGGCTTGGTCTGCAGGTACGGCTTCCGGATCCTGCGTCAGGCAGCCTCGGCCACCATCTGCTTGCGCAGCTTCTTGATGGCGTTGGCCTCGATCTGGCGGATGCGCTCGGCGGAAACGCCGTATTCGTCGGCCAGTTCGTGCAGCGTGGCCTTGTCGTCGGTGAGCCAGCGGCGGGCCAGGATGTCGCGGCTGCGCTCGTCCAGGCTGGACAGGGCCTGCTGCAGGCCTTCGTGGGCCTGCTCCTGCCACTCGGCCTCTTCCACCACCCGTGCCGGGTCGCTGGATTCGTCGGCCGGCAGGTAGCTTACCGGGGCGACATGGCTGTCATCGTCGTCGGGACCGGCGTCGAAGGCCATGTCGTGGTTGCCGAGGCGCGATTCCATCTGCAGCACCTCCTCCGGCTTGACGCCCAAGTCCTCGGCGACCTGCTCCACTTCGGCACGATTCATCCAGCCGAGGCGCTTCTTGGCGCTGCGAAGGTTGAAGAACAGCTTGCGCTGGGCCTTGGTGGTGGCGATCTTGACGATGCGCCAGTTGCGCAGGATGTACTCGTGGATCTCGGCGCGGATCCAGTGCACGGCAAAGGACACCAGCCGCACGCCCTTGCTCGGGTCGAAGCGCTTGACCGCCTTCATCAGACCGATGTTGCCCTCCTGGATGAGGTCGGCGAGCGGCAGGCCGTAGCCCTGGTAGCCGCGCGCCACCTGCACCACGAAGCGCAGGTTGTGCAGGATCAGCTTGCGGGCGGCGTCGAGGTCGTTCTGCTCGTGCAGGCGCACGGCAAGATCGTGCTCCTCCTCGGCGCTCAGCACCGGAAGCTGGTACACGGCCTGGATGTACTGGTCCAGGTTGCCGGTCGGCGCCGGCAGGCTGTTCATGGCAGTGCTCAGTGCAGTGTTGTTCGTCGTCATTTGGCATTCCCCCCTTGAATTCTGTATTTGAGCACATTTTAGCACTCACCACCTTAGAGTGCTAACAAGTGATTTTGTTCCGCGGCATTGGAAATTTTTATGAGGGGAGGCCCAGCAGCAGGTAGCGGACCTCTCCGGCGCGCTTGTCGCGCAGTACCATCCAGCCGGCCAGGTCCGGTTCGAGGTCCAGTCCGGCCTCCACTTCCAGGTAAACGCGCCCTTCGGGCGCCAGCGCGCCGGATTCGCGGATCGCGGACAGCGATTTGGAGGCCAGGCCCTGGCCAAAGGGGGGGTCGAGGAAGACGATATCCCAAGGGGCCTCCTGGGGTTCGGCCAGCCGTTGCAGGGCATTGCCGCGGCGGATGCGGACCGCCTCGGCGCCCAGCTCGGCGCGGCTGCGTTCCAGCGCGGCCACCACCCGCGGGTCGCG
>JALWNJ010000058.1 GCA_026995955.1 Gammaproteobacteria bacterium | reverse complement strand
GGACAGCGGCAGCGGCCGCGGCGTGCCGCTGTCCACGCGCGACCGCTGGATCTGCGAACAGCTCGGCCCCACGCTGCGCGACATGGGCCTGCTCTTCGTCGGCATCGACGTCATCGGCGAATGGCTCACCGAAATCAACGTCACCAGTCCCACCTGCGTGCGCGAGCTGGACGCCCAGTTCGGGCTCAACATCGCCGGCACCCTGTTCGACGCCATCGAACGGCGCCTGGAGGCGGCATGAGGCGCCGCCTGCTGCTGCTCGTGCTGCTGGGCACAGTGCTCGCCGCCTGTGGTCGCCCCGAGCCGCGCATCCACCGCCAGGACCTGCTCGCCTTCGGCACCCTGATCACAATCTCCATCTACACCGACGACGAACGACTGGCACAGGAGGGCTTCCGCGCCCTGCAGGAAGACTTCCGGCTCATGCACGATGCCTGGCATGCCTGGCATCCGGGCTCGCTGGTGCGTTTCAATGGCCTGGCCCGCACCGGCGCCTGGTTCTCGGCCGGCCCCTCGGTGCTGGCCCTGATCGAACAGGCACGCCCCCTGGCCGAGCAGAGCGAACAGCTGTTCAACCCCGCCATCGGCGAGCTGATCGCCGCCTGGGGCTTCCACCGCGACGACGGCCCGGCCGGGCCGCCACCCGCGGAGGAATGGATCGCCGACTACCTGCGCCACCTCCCCACCCTCGACGATCTCGACATCGACGGCGTGCGGGTGCGCAGCCGCAACCCGCGCCTGCGGCTTGACTTCGGCGCCTTTGCCAAGGGCTATGGCGTCGACCGCGCCATCGAACGGCTGCGCGCGCTCGGCATCGAGAACGCCATGGTCAACGCGGGCGGCGACCTGAAGGCCATCGGCCGCCCCGGCGACCGCCCCTGGCGGGTCGCCATCCGCGATCCGCGAACACCAGACAAGCCCCTGGCCACCCTGGAACTGGAGGGCGAGGAGGCCGTGTTCACCTCCGGCGGCTACGAACGCGGCTACGAATACCGGGGACGGCGCTACCACCACATCATCGACCCGCGCACTGGCCGGCCGGCGCGCGGCAGCCTGTCGGTGACCGTCGTCCATCCCGTGGCCGCCACCGCCGATGCCGCCGCCACCGCCCTGTTCGTCGCCGGGCCACGCGACTGGGCGCGCATCGCGCGGCGCATGGGGCTGCGACAGGTGCTGCTGGTGGCCGAGGACGGCCACATCGAGATGACTCCGGAGATGGCCCGACGCGTGCACTTCCTCTCGCCGCCGCAGTCGGCGCCGCGCATCGTCGATCCCTTCGCCGCTTCCGTGACCGACTCGTCTGACAAGCCGGCCCCGGCCGGCTACAATGCGCCGAATTCCAAGGAGACGCCCCGCAGCGAATGAGCGCCACCGCCCCGCAGCCTCCCCGCATCGAGCCGCGCGACCGGCTGATGCTGGCCCTGTTCCTGGCCGCCACGCTGCACGCCCTGGTCATCCTCGGCATCGGCTTCGACATCGACCTGCGCAAATTCACGCCGCCCCCCACGCTGAACATCATCCTGGTGCAGTCACGCGCCCGCGAGGCGCCGAAGGACGCCGAGTTCCTCGCCCAGGCCAACCAGCAGGCCAGCGGCAGCAGCGAGCACAAGGGACGCCCCAGCAGCCCGGTGACCTCGCTCGACC
>JALWNJ010000057.1 GCA_026995955.1 Gammaproteobacteria bacterium | reverse complement strand
GACCCACGGTGTAGTTGCCACCCACCACGAAATCGCCGAACGCCTGGATGACATGACCGGCGGCGCCGGTGCCGGTGTGTCCATTGAGCAGCACCACACGGGTGGAGGCGACATTGAGGGCCAGACGCAGCAGCGTGGCCACCAGCAGCACGGTGGGGAAAACGGCAAAGTCCAGCGGACGCGCGGCATAGATGGTGACCAGCAGGATCACCAGCGACAGCGAGATGTTGAAGGTAAACAGGAAGTCCAGCGCCCAGGGCGGCAGCGGCAGGATCATCATCGCCAGCATCGAGGCGAGCAGGAGGGGCGCGCCGATGCCGGTGCCGCCCAGGCGGCCGAGCCAGTACTTCAGGGTTTCCAGGTTCATGCCGGGTCTCCTTCGCCATCAGGGTCTGCCTGCGGCGGCGGGTGCATCTCGGGTGGCACCTCGAGGTGGGTCGGGGGCTGCGGATAGGCACCGCCGCGGCGGAACTCGCGCAGCTGGTAGATGTAGGCCAGCACCTGGGCCACGGCGAGGTACAGCTCGGCCGGAATCTCCTGACCCAGGCGGGTGTTCCAGTACAGGGCGCGGGCCAGCGGCGGTGCCTCGAACACCGGCACATTGGCCTGCAGGGCGATGCTGCGGATCTCCTGCGCCACCAGATCGGCACCGCGGGCCACCACCCGCGGCGCGGCGCTGCGCTGCTGGTCGTACTTGAGGGCCACGGCGAAGTGGGTCGGGTTGGTGATGACCACATCGGCCTTCGGCACCTCGGCCATCATGCGCTGCTGCGCCATCTCGCGCTGGATCTGGCGCACCCGGGCGCGCATCTCCGGATTGCCCTCCGTCTCCTTCAGTTCGTCCTTGACCTCCTGGCGCGTCATGCGCAGCTGGCGATGATGCTCCCAGAGCTGGAACGGCACGTCGACGGCCGCGATCAGCACCAGTACGCCGGTGAGGACGAAGAACCCCCACAGCAGCATCTGCGCCGTGTGCTCCAGGGCGGTGCCCAGCGGCTGGCCGCCGAGCTGCAGCAGCTCGCTCTCGCTCATCCACAGCACCAGCGCCGCGGCCGCCGTGACGACGACGAACTTGGCCAGCGTCTTCACCAGCTCCATCAGCCCCTTGAGGGAAAAGATGCGGCCCAGGCCCTTGATCGGGTCCAGCTTTTCCAGCTTGGGCTTGACCGCCTCTACCGAGAAGGCCCAGCCACCGAGACTGAGCGGCCCCAGCACAGAGGCCAGCAGGAGGAAGGCGAGCAGCGGTGCCAGCAGCAGCAGCGCATCGCCCAGCGCCGAGAACAGCACCGCCGGCAGGGCCTGGGTGTCGAAGATCGTCGCGCGATCGATGCTGAACCCTTCGATCACCAGGGCCTCGAGCCGGCTCAGCATGAACGGGCCGGAGAAGAAAAAGGCAAAGGCACCGGTCAGCAGCACCAGCGTGGTGTTGAGTTCGCGCGAGCGCGGAACCTGGCCCTTCTCCCGCGCCTCGCGCAGGCGTTTGGGTGTGGGTTCTTCGGTGCGTTCCTGTGCCTGTTCCTCTGCCATCGTCTATACCCCCAGCAAGCGCCCCAGGAACAGGAAGCCCGCCTCGAGCAGCGACTCGAACAGCGGTGCCAGCGTCGGCAGGCTGAGCAGCATCAGGGCAAACCCCAGCAGCAGGGTCAGCGGGAAGCCGACGGCGAAGATGTTGAGCTGCGGCGCCGCGCGGGTGATGATGCCGAAGGAGACATTGACCAGCAGCAGCGAGGCCACCACCGGAAGCGACACCAGCAGCGACCACTCGAACATGCGCCCGCCCCAGGCGGCGATCAGCCACAGGGCATCGCGTTCCAGCCCCACCGTGCCCACCGGCAGCGAGCGGAAGCTCTCGGCCAGCATCTCGATCAGTACCAGGTGACCATCGAGGCCCAGGAACATGAGCGTGGCCAGGATGAGGAAGTACTGGCCCACCACCGGCACCTGCACCCCGTTCTCGGGATCCACCAGGGTGGCGAAACCCAGCCCCATGCCATAGGCGATGTTCTCTCCGGCCATGGCCAGCACGCTGAACACCATCTGCAGGATGAAGCCCATGCCCAGGCCGATGAGAACCTGCTGCAGGGCGATCAGGAGCGCGGCCATGCTGATCGGATCCACCGCCGGTGGGGGCGGCAGCACCAGGGTCATCACCCACGCCAGCACCAGGGCCAGCAGCAGGCGCAGGCGCACCGGCACGCTGCGGGCGCCGAACATGGGCGCCACCATCATCATCGCGCCGATGCGCATGAAGGGCCACATCAGCGCGCTGACCCAGTGCACCACCTCGCCCAGCGCGAACTGCATCTCAGCCTCCGAGCAGCGACGGTATCGACTGATACAGGCGCTGCGTGAAATGCATGATGAGCTGCAGCATCCAGGTGCCGGTGATCACCAGCGCTAGGGCCATGCCGATGAGCTTGGGGATGAAGCTGAGTGTCATCTCCTGGATCTGGGTGGCGGCCTGGATCATGCCGATCAGCAGACCGACGATGAGCGCGGTGAGCAGCAGCGGCGCCGCCAGATAGATGGTCACCAGCAGGGCCTCGCGGCCGATGTCCAGTACCTCCTGCGGGGTCATCGTCGTAGCCTCCTCAGGTTACGAAACTGCGCGCCAGGGTGCCGATCAAAAGCCCCCAGCCGTCCACCAGCACGAACAGCATGATCTTGAACGGCAGCGAGATGATGAGCGGCGACAGCATCACCATGCCCATCGACATCAGCACGCTGGACACCACCAGGTCGATGATCAGGAACGGGATCATGATGAGAAAGCCGATCTGGAACGCCGTCTTCAGCTCGCTGGTGATGAAGGCCGGCATCAGCACAGTGAACGGCGTGTCCTCCGGGCCGTTGAGCTGTTTGATGCCGGCCAGGCGGGCGAACAGCTCCAGATCGTTCTCCCGGGTCTGCGCCAGCATGAAGCGGCGAAACGGCACCGAGGCCTTCTGCAGCGCCTCGCTGCTGGTGATCTGCTCGTCCATGTAGGGTTTCACCGCCTCCTGGTACACTTGGGTAAAGACCGGCGACATCACGAACAGGGTCAGAAAGAAGGCCAGACCGATGAGGATCTGGTTGGAGGGGGTCTGCGCCGTGCCCAACGACTGGCGCAGCAGGGCCAGCACGATGATGATGCGGGTGAACGAGGTCATCATGATGAACGCCGCCGGCAACAGCGACAGCAGTGTCATCAGGATCAGTACCTGCAGCGAGACCGTGTATTCCTGGCCGCCGCCGGAAAGCGGCGTGCTGGTGACGATGGAGAGCCCGGGCTGCGCCAGCGCCACGCCCGGCAACAGCAGCGCCGAGAGCAGCACGAGTCTGACCAGGCGCATCATGCCTCGCCTCCCCGGCGCCGCATCGCCTCCTGCAGGCGCCGCGCAAAGGCTGGTGCCGGGGCCGTGCCCGGCTCCGTCACGGGCACCGGCTCGGCCAGTACGTGCAGGGTCTGCACCCGGCCCGGTGCGATGCCGACCACGATCTGTTCCTCGCCGCACTGCAACAGCACGATGCGCTCGCGTGGACCGATGGCCAGACCCTCGAGCACGCGCAGATGACCGCCCGCCGAGTGCTGGAAGCCGCCCATGCGCCGCAGCACCCAGGCCAGCGCCACGATGCCGCCCAGCACCACCACCAGCCCCAGGCTCACCTGCAGCAGGTAACCGGCGCCGGAAATCCCGCCATCGGCGGACAGGCCAGTGCCCCCCTGGGCCGGATTGGCGGCCGCGGCGGCCAGTCCGGGCATCAGAAGGCTTGTGGCAAGCAGACGCTTCATGGCACTCAACGCAGCTTCTTCACCCGTTCCTGCGGGCTGATGATGTCGGTCAGGCGGACGCCGAACTTCTCGTTCACCACCACCACCTCGCCATGGGCGATGAGGGTGCCGTTGACCAGCACGTCCATCGGCTCGCCGGCCAGCCGGTCCAGCTCCACCACCGAGCCCTGGTTGAGCTGCAGCAGGTTGCGGATCGGCAACCGCGTGCGACCGATCTCCAGTGACACCGTCACCGGGATGTCGAGGATGACATCCAGATTGACGTCTTCGTCGCCGGTGGGTCGGGAACCCTCCTCGAAGGTCTGGAACTCGGCCTTCTCGCCGCCGGCCGCGGCCTGCTCGGCCATGGCGGCCGCCCAGTCGTCGGCCATCGCCTGCTGATCGGCGCCTTCTTCGTTTTCCGGGGTTTCGTTCTCGTCACTCATGTCTGCCTTCTCCACTGGAATCACTGGCCTCTTCGCTTTCCTCGGCGATGGCCAGGGTCGGTGCGATGAAGCGCGGGCGCTCCACCCTGCCGGTAATACGGATGGCGTTGTAGCCGTTGGACACGCCGAACTGGCCCTTGAACACCGGCACTTCCTCCACCTGCAGCTCCACCTCCTCGGGCAGGTCGACGGGGATGATGTCGCCCGGTTCCAGGGCCAGGATGTCGCCCAGGGTCATCTGCTTCTCCACCAGGGTGGCGCTGGCCTCGACCTGGGCCTGCTTGATCTCCTCGCGCAGGGCGATGCCCCAGCGCTCGTCGGCATCGGCGCGGTCACTCTGCACGCCGGCATCGAGCAGATCACGGATCGGCTCGATCATCGAATAGGGCATGGTCACATGCAGCGAGCCCGAGCCGCCTTCGAGGTCGATGTCGAACTTGCTCACCACCACGATCTCGGAGGGGCTCACGATGTTGGCGAACTGCGGATTGACCTCGGAATTGAGGTACTCGAAGCGCAGCTTCATCACCGGCGCCCAGGCTTCCTCCAGACAGGCAAAGACCTCCTGCAGCAGCATCTGGATGACCCGGTTCTCGGTGGGGGTGAACTCGCGCCCCTCGATCTTGGCGTAGAACTTGCCGTCGCCGCCAAAGAAGGTATCCACCACCGTGAACACCAGCTTGGGATCGATGACGAACAGGGCCGTGCCGCGCAGCGGCGGCACCTTGACCATGTTCAGACTGGTCGGCACGTACAGGCTGTGCACGTATTCGCCGAACTTGGTCACCTTGACCCCTTCCACCGCGATCTCGGCGGAACGGCGCAGCAGGTTGAACAGGCTGATGCGGAAGTGGCGCGCAAAGCGCTCGTTGATCATCTCCAGCGTGGGCATGCGCCCGCGCACGATGCGGTCCTGGCTGGTGAAGTCGTAGGGCTGAACGCCCTCCTTCGGGGCCTCCTCGGCCCCGGTCTCGACCTCGCCTTCGTCGACCCCGTGCAGGAGGGCGTCGATCTCGTCCTGTGACAGTACGTCGCTCACGCCATTACCCGCTCACTGCATCACGAACTTGTTGAAGTACACCTGCTCCACCTGCTTGCCGCCGGCGCGTTCCTTGAGTACCCGGTTGATCTCGGCCAGGATCTCGCCTCGCAGTTTCTCCTTGCCCTCCGGTGTCCCCAGCTCCCGGTAGTCCTGACGCGCCAGCAGCAGCAGCAGGTTGTTGCGCATGGCCGGGCGATGCAGGCGGAAGGCCTTGCGCGTGTCCTCGTCGCGCATCATCACCGACAAATCCACCTGCAGCAGGCGCACCGGCCCGCGCTTCTCGAAATTGACCACCAGGGGCGAATCGAAGGACTCGTACATGGCCGGCTTCAGCTCCGGCTTCGCCTCCTCCTGTTTCGCCTCGGCCTTGTCCTCGCCGCCGGCCAGGAAGAAATAGGCGCCACCGGCACCGGCGGCCAGCAACACCACCGCCCCCACGATAATCAGGATCAGCTTCTTCTTGCCGCCACCGGCGTTCTCGTCGATCTCGAAGTCCTGCTTGTCGGCCATGCTGGGTTCTCCTCGCTGTGATGAATGATTAGCAATCGTCGTGCCAGTTGGGCCAAGAATTGAAAGGCATTTCAATTCAATGGCTTGCAGACACAGGGAGAGTATAGCAGGTGGGGAGTGTCAGGATTCTGACGGGGTGGGGAAGTGGCGAGGGGCGAGGGACTTGAAACGAGGTTGGCGGAGGCTCCGTTTCACCTCCCTACTCGATCCAAGTCCCTTGCCACTGTTATTGTGTTTCAATCCCGCTTGCGCGGGCTCGACTTCATTTCTTTGCTTGCACAAAGAAACGAAGCGTCGATCAGCAGCCGGAGAACGCGCCCCTTCGGGGTCCCCGAGTCCGGGCACGGTTTCCGGGGGCCTCGCGAAGGGCCGTCCCGGCCCGCGCTCGGCAGGCCAGCATCCCTGCCGGCCTCCCTTCGGGCATCTCCCGGAAACCGTGCCCGGCCTCGGCGCGTTCAACGGCGGGAGGTGAGCAGCGAGGAGCGAGGGACTGGAGGGACGAGGGGGTAGCTTCGTTCCACCATGCACCCAGTTCCAAGTCCCTTGAGACACCGAATTGAGGAGCGCACAGGCCGCAAGAGCCAACGCCCATCTGGAACGAAGCGCCTTGCAAGTCCCCGTAGCCCGCGCCGCCCACGGCCGCCGGAGCGCGGAATCGCCCGGGCCCCGCAGGGGTCCGGGTGGCCGGCAGGGAGGCCGGTCAGTCCATCGTCAGGCAGGAAGCCTGTCGATGGACCCCGCGGCGACAAGGTCGTGGGCGGGAACCCCGAAGGGGCGCGGGCTTCGGGTGCCCTTTCTTTGGTGGCTTTCTTTGGGCAAGCAAAGAAAGCCACGCGCAGCCGCGAAGCGGATGTGCAACCAGGAACAGGAGCGAGGGACTTGGGACGAGTGGCGAGGCGCATCGGAAGCACAACAACCCTCGCACCCCGTCACTCACCCAAGCTCAGACATAGGTATCGATCATCCCCTCCCCGCGCACCACCGGCCGAGTCACGGCTTCAGCAACTTCACCTCCATCGCTCAGGGCCAGCCCCTCACCGGTACCTGAACCGGCGCCATGATCCTGCCCCTGCTGACCGGAGAAGCCATGCTGGGAGATGTCCACCTGTACCAGGTTCATGCCCTGCCCGCCCAAGAACTCGCGCAGGCGCGGCAGGTTCTGTTCCAGAGCGTCGCGCACCTGGGGATGATGCGCCTGGATGGCGAGCTGCACCTGGTCGCCTTCCAGCTTCAGATGCAGCCGCATCGGGCCGAGATCGGGCGGGTCGAGGTGGATCTCGGCCGACTTGATGGCATGGTCGATCATCCAGGCCACACGCTGGCCAAACTCGGTGCCCCATTGCGGATGCTGCACGGGCAGATGAATCGGTCGCGTCTGCAGCAGGGGCGAAAGGGACGGACGCGCACCGGGATCGGCCAGCTGCATGGCCTGGCGCAGCGCCTCGAAGGAATGGGCTCCCTCCCGCTCCGTGGGCTCATCGGAGGCCATTCGGCCCTGCAGCAGGGCCGCAAGGGCCAGCTCGGGGCGAGCCGCGCCCGCATCGACAGGGGTATTCAGGGCCGGCAGGGAGGCATTACCGTTGCTGCCGGGCTGACTCGCATCCTGGCTGCGCATCGACTGCAGCAGGGCGACCAGGGCCTGGCGTGCCGAACCGTCGTCCAGGGCGCCTGGCCTGCCTCCGGCCTCCGGCTCGATGGCCAAGGCGGAACTGCCCGCGCTGGCCAGCGCGGGCAAGCGCTCGAGGAAGTGTTGCAGCAGTGCTGGCGGCAAGGGATTGCCGCTGACGGCGGCAGCGTCCTGCAGCCCGTCCCCTTCCATCCTCTCTGAACCCTGGCCCGCCTGCTCTGCGGCGGCCAATGA
>JALWNJ010000056.1 GCA_026995955.1 Gammaproteobacteria bacterium | reverse complement strand
CGGTGGCGTTGACGGCCATGTCGAGCGCCGCGTCGCTGTAGATGAAGGCATCCGGCGCCTCGGCGGCGAACGGCTGCTGCTTGAGGCCGTAGTAGACCAGGGTGTCGATGGAAAGGACGGCGCCGGTGGCCGCTTGCTCAGCTGACATGGTCGGGGTCGAACAGGCGGTGGTGCTCGAGAATGGCGTAGCGGTCGGTCATGCCGGCGATGTAGTCGGCGATGGCGCGTGCGCGGCCGGCCTTGCCCCGTGCCGTCTCCTTGTGTCGGCAGTGTTGCTGGTATTCGGGCGGCAGCAGCCGATGGTCGTTCATGAAGGCCTCGAACAGCTCGTGGATCACGCGCCGTGCCTTGCCGGTCATGCGGCGCACGCGGTAGTGCTCGTAGAGATTGTGCCGGAGGAACTGCTTCAGTTCCAGATTGATTTCGCGCTGTGCGTCACTGAATGCGATCAGTGGCCGGCCGGCCTTGCGTACGGCGTCGAGATCGGTCGGCCGTGCCTCGGCCAGACGGCGTTCGCTCTCATCGATCAGGTCGCGCACCATGTGGTCGATCATGCGGCGGATGGTCTCGTGGATGCGGGCGCGGCCCTGCAGGTCGGGGTAGCGCGCGTGCACCTCGCGCCAGTAGCGGCCGAACAGGGTGGTTTCGCACAATGCGTCGAGATCCAGCAGACCCGAGCGCAGGCCGTCGTCGATGTCGTGGTTGTTGTAGGCGATCTCGTCGGCGAGGTTGGCGAGCTGTGCCTCCAGGCTGGGTTGCAGCCCGTCGACAAAGCGTTGCGCCACTGGGCCCAGCTCGGCGGCCTGGCGGGCCGAGCAGTGCTTGAGGATGCCCTCGCGGGTCTCGAAGCAGAGGTTGAGGCCGTCGAATTCGGCGTAGCGGCGCTCCAGTTCGTCCACCACGCGCAGCGACTGCAGGTTGTGCTCGAAGCCGCCCCAGTCCTTCATGCAGGCATTGAGCGCCTCCTGGCCGGCATGGCCGAAGGCGGTGTGGCCGAGGTCGTGGGCCAGGGCGATGGCCTCGACCAGATCCTCGTTGAGACGCAGGGCACGGGCGATGGTGCGCCCGATCTGCGCCACCTCGATGGAGTGGGTCAGGCGGGTGCGGAACAGGTCACCCTCGTGGTTGACGAAGACCTGGGTCTTGTACTCCAGGCGGCGGAAGGCGGTGGAATGAACGATGCGGTCACGATCACGCTGGAACTCGCTGCGCCGGCCCGGGGGCGGTTCGGGGTGGCGACGGCCCCGCGTGTTTTGGCTGCTGACGGCATACGGGGCCAGCCGATCCTCGAGCCCGTTTGCCGCCATGCCGGCCATGGCTCAGGCTGCTTCCTCCAGCGTGGCCATCAGCAGCTCCGGGGGGAAGTCGGCAGTGACCACGGCCTCGCCGATGCGGCGCAGCAGCACCAGCCGCAGCTGGCCCTCGATGACCTTCTTGTCCACCGCCATCAGTTCGCGCAACCGGGCGGCATCGAGGCCGGGCGGTGGGGTCACGGGCAGCCCGGCGCGTTCGATCAGCTTGCGGATGCGCGCCACTTCAGCCTCCGTCAGCCAGCCCATGCGCCGTGACAGGTCGCGCCAGCACCATGCCGCAGCCGACCGCCTCGCCATGCAGCCACTCGCCGTAACCCAGGCCGGTCTCTATGG
>JALWNJ010000055.1 GCA_026995955.1 Gammaproteobacteria bacterium | reverse complement strand
CCTGCTGCGCGAGGGCAAGCCGGATCTGGCGCTGCTGCAGGTCGAACCGCTGCTGGCGCGCCGGCCCGGTGATCCCGAGCTGAACGATCTGGCCGGCCAGGCGCTGATCGCCAGCGGCGAACCGCAGAAGGCACTGGCCCATTTCGAGCGTGCCCTGCAGCGGCGGCCGAACGACCCCGATCTTCTGGTCAACCTCGGCGTGGCGCTGTGCCGCACGGGCCGTCGCGAGGAGGCAGAGCGAACCTTCGTGCAGGCGGCCGCCCACCCCGGCATGAAACATGCGGACATCGCGCTCATCAATGCCGGCCTCTGCGCCCGCGAGGCGGGGGATGCGGCACGCGCCGGGCGCTACTTCCGCGCTGCGCTGCAGGCCAACCCGCGCTCGCCCGCCGCGCTCTACCACCTGGCACGCCAGGCGCTGGTGGAGGGCCACCCGCAGCAGGCGCGCACCTACATCCTGCGTTACCAGGCCATCGGGCCGAAGACGCCCAAGTCGCTGCTCCTGACCTGGCTCATCGGCAAGGCCAGCGGCGACAGGGCGCTGCAACAGCAGGCTGCCGAGGCACTGATGGCCGAGTTTGGAGACAGCGAGGAGGCCGCCGCCCTGCGCGAGGGGCGGGCCGCCGCCCTGCTCGGCCTGGAGCCCGAGCAGCCCGCCGGTGCCCAGCAAACCGCACAACCATCAACCACGCCCGCGCCGGAGGTTCTCGGCGCCATGCTGCAGGCCCCGATCGGCACGCCGCCCTCACCACCCGCCAGGGAGGCAGCAAAGTCAGCCACGCCCGAAAAGCAGGCCGCAACAAGGGCAGACGGGCAACCCCGGCGCATCGAGCCGGCCCCGCCCGCCAAGGGAGATGATGGGCAGGCAGACCGCTTCCCCGGCGAGGCGTGGCTTAACGCGCAGCCGGACCAGCACTGGACCCTGCAGCTCGCGGCCAGCCCGGACCTGAAGGCACTGGCTCGGCTGCGCCGGCGACTCGACCCGCAGGGCAGCACGAGCGCGCTCTTTCCATTCCGGCGCAACGGCCAGACCCTGCACGGCCTGGTACTGGGGAGCTTCCCGTCACGGCCGGCGGCACTGGCGGCGCGCGCCGGGTTGCCGGAACGCTATCGGCAGGCCTGGCCGCGGCGCTTCCTCGGCATCCGCGAGCGCATTCGCGCCTACCGCTCGGCCGGTGCCTCCGCTTCGTCCAGGTAGCGCGACCAGTCGCGCGATTCGCGGCCAAAGGCGAAGAACTCGGGATTGAGCAGCGTCTCGCGCGTGTTGTAGCGCAGCGGCCGCATGGTGGTGTCGGTGATGTCGCCGCCGGCCTCGCGCAGCACGGCATGGGCGGCGGCGGTGTCCCATTCCGAGGTCGGGCCCAGGCGGGCATAGAGATCGGCCTCGCCCTGGGCGATGACACACATCTTGAGCGAGCTGCCCAGCACCCGTTCCCGGTGCGGGCCGATGCGCTCGAGGAAACGCTGCAGACGCTCGCTCGGGTGCGAGCGACTGGCCAGCACCACCGGGTCCGTCTCCGGCAGGCTGCGGGCCTGGATGCGGCGCGGCTCCGCACTGTCCTTGCGATGCCAGGCGCCGCTGCCGCGCGCGGCCGACCAGGTCTCGCCCCAGACGGGGGCGTGCACCACGCCCAGCACCGGCTCGTGG
>JALWNJ010000054.1 GCA_026995955.1 Gammaproteobacteria bacterium | reverse complement strand
GGTGCTGTCCACCCTGCACACCAACGATGCCCTGAGCACCATCGACCGCCTGCGCGACATGGGCATCCCCGACTACATGATCGCCTCCGCCCTGCGCACCATCATCGCCCAGCGCCTGGTGCGCCGCGTCTGCGAGAGCTGCGCCGAGCCCTACGAGCCCGACGACCAGGAGCAGGCCTGGCTCGACGGCGTCGCCGCGCGCCTGCCCGCCGGCGCGCCGCACTGGCGACTGGGGCGCGGCTGTGCCCACTGCAACAATACCGGCTACCGCGGTCGCATCGGTGTGTACGAATACCTGGAGCTGGACCACGACATGGCCGACGCCCTGCGCCGCGGCGACCGCGACGCCTTCGAGCGTCTGGCGCTGGCCGACGACAGCTACCAGCCGCTGCTCGACACCGCCCTGCGCTACGCCGCTGAGGGCATCACCAGCCTGCACGAGGTGCTGCGCATCGTTGGCGATGTCGAGGACCTGCCGCTGCCGCCGGCGCCTGCCGCGGCGCGGGCCGGGGAGGGAGCTGCCCCCGATGCCTGAGTTCGTCTGGCAGGCCCGCGATCCGGAAGGCCGCCTGCGCGAGGGGCGCATGGAGGCCGAGACCGAACGCGCCGTGGCCGAGCAGATCCTGGCCCGTGCCATGACACCGGTGCGCATCGAGCAGGCGCGGGAACAGACCGATGTGCTGGCCCAGATCGCGCGGCGCCTGGACCTGGACCTGCCGGGCCGCGCCGAACTCATGCTGTTCGCGCGCCAGATGTATGCCATCACCAAGGCCGGCCTGCCGCTCATCGGCGGCATGGCGCAGCTCGCCGAGTCCACCCGCCATCCGCGCATGCGCGAGATCATCAACGACATCGTCGACGACCTCGAGTCCGGACGCGAACTCTCCGCCGCCATGGCGCGCCACGAAAAGGTGTTCGGCGCCCTGTTCATCAGCATGGTCCGCGTCGGCGAGCAGTCCGGCCGCCTCGACGAGTCCTTCGACCGCATGTTCCGCTACCTGGAGCGCGACCAGGAGACGGCCCGTGGCATCAAGAAGGCCATCCGCTATCCCAGTTTCGTCATTGTCGCCATCGGCGTCGCCGTCGGCATCATCATGACCTTCGTCATCCCGGGCTTCGCCAAACTCTACGAGGGCTTCCACCTCGAGTTGCCGCTGCCCACCCGCATCATCATCGCCGTCGCCACCTTCTTCAACGACTGGTGGCCATGGATGCTGGCCGGTCTCGTCGGCGCCGTGTACCTGTTCCGTCGCTGGGTGGCCACCCCGCAGGGGCGGCTGTGGTGGGACCATGCCAAGCTGCGCCTGCCCATCATGGGCGACATCGTACTGCGTGGCACCCTGGCCCGCTTCACCGGTGCCTTCGCCATGACCTTCCGCTCCGGCATGCCCATCCTGCAGGGGCTCACCGTCACCGCCGGTGCGGTGGACAACGCCTGGATCGAGCAGCGCATCGAGGAGATGCGCGAGGGCATCGAGCGCGGCGAGAGCCTGTCGCGCGTCATCGTGCGCAGCGGCGTGTTCACACCCCTGGTGATCCAGATGATCAGCGTCGGCGAAGACACCGGCCAGCTCGAGGACATGCTCGAGGAGGCCACCGACTTCTACGAGCGCGAGGTGGCCTACGATGTGGACAACCTCTCCAGCCTCATC
>JALWNJ010000053.1 GCA_026995955.1 Gammaproteobacteria bacterium | reverse complement strand
CCGGGGTGACGGGCATAATCCCGCACCTCGATCGATTCGCCGCGGGCCAGCGCCTGCGCGTCCTCGATCATGGCCAGCACGTCGACCGCGGGGTCGCCCTCGCCCCGGATCTGGGCCACGAGCTGCGGAAGCGCTTCCAGCGTGCGGGACAGCAGGCCTTCCATCTCGGGCGTGCGGTCGACGGTGCCGTCGATGACGCGATTGAGCATGTTCTCGAAAGCCCAGGCGAATTCGCCGATGAGCATGGCG
The DNA here is from genome assembly GCA_026995955.1 of Gammaproteobacteria bacterium. Lineage (GTDB taxonomy): Bacteria > Pseudomonadota > Gammaproteobacteria > J044 > J044 > J044. The sequence continues at coordinate 1,407 of JALWNJ010000053.1, read as the reverse complement.
CCGACCAGGCGCCCGCTGCCCTTGAGCGTGTGCCAGGACCGACGCATTTCGGTGAGCGCCTCGGTGTCATCCGGATCTTCGAGCCAGCGGGGCAGCAGTTCCCGGATGTTGCCGATCTCCTCGTCGGCTTCCTCGAGAAAGATCTCGAGTATCTCCTCGTCGATGTCATCGCCCTCGAGCACCGGCCAGGGAGACTCGAGAGGCGGCAACCCCGAGACGCCCTCCGCGGCCTCGACCGCCCGAGTTTCATCCGCCGGTTCGGAAGGCGTGGAGGCCAATTCGATGGCCTCCTCGACCGGCGGGATCCCGTCGGCCTCGGGGATGACGATCTCCTCGGCGACCGCCTCCCTGCCATCGTGGCCAGCGAGATCGGCCTCGAAGCCTCCGAGATCGATCTCTTCTTCCGGCTCGGTCTCGAGACCGATCTCTTCCACCTGCCCGGCAGGCTCGACGATCTCCGCCGCCGCCTCCTGCGCTTCTTCCGGAGCCTCCGGCACGACTTCTTCCGCTTCGGGACCCGACGTCTCGAGGAAGTCGCCGTCGAACTCGATCGTCATCTCGTCGAGGGCGCCGGCGGCGTCATCCGAATCGGCCTCGGGCGCGGATTCCGTCACCAGATCGCCGAGCGTGATCTCTTCCCCGGGGACCGCCTCGTCTTCCAGGCCCTCGATCGACCACTCGATCACGCCGGTCTCGTCTTCGGCCGGGGCTGCGGTCTCGGCGGTCGGGGCGTCCGCCGGCGCCTCGTCCACGGCATGCAATGGCGGCGCCGCCGAAATACCGAGACGCGCCAGGGCCGCCTCGGCGACTTCCAGGATCTCGCCTCCGTAGACCTTCGGCTCGTTGAGATTCTCGATGTAGTACTCGATGGCGGAAATCGCCTCTGCCAGCGGTTCGAGCACCGTTGCCTCGTCTGGTGCAACCTCGCCGGTGGCCAGCCGGGTCTTCACGTATTCCGTCACGCGCTCGAGCAGCTGCGCCGCCTGCGCCTCCTCGAGCAGCAGCAGGCTGCCGGCCACCTCCTCGAACAGGGCCGGCACCGGCGCCAGCCGGTCGAGATCGGACGGCTCGGCCAGGTATTCGGTGAAAGCCTCCTTGGCGCGGGCGATCTCCTTGAGGGCCTCGGCGGTGACCACGCTGCGCACCTGGCGGAATTCCGAAGCCGGCACGATCTCGGCGATGTCCCCGTCCTCTTCCTCGAGCATCTCCTGTTCGAGGGCACCGGACTGGAGACCTTCCAGCGCCGTGTCCACCATCACCAGGGCCTCGGCCATGGCCTGCAGTCCCTGTTCGCGCGCCTCGCCCGTGGCCGAGGCCGCCTCGTCGAGCCGCTCCGCCTGCTCGAGTATCTGGCGCCGCAGGGCCCCCATGCCGATCATGCCCAGGGTGTCGGCGACCCGCTGGATC
>JALWNJ010000052.1 GCA_026995955.1 Gammaproteobacteria bacterium | reverse complement strand
CCCTCCATGCTGCCGCAGGAGAGCCCGCGCGACATCCCGCCCGAGGATGCCCCCTGACGGCCTGAGGACGACTATCGACGGCCCCGATGGCCGGCCGATGGAAACCCTGGCCGATCTGCTGCGGCCGGGGCTTGCGGTTGTGTCCATCGGCCTCAACCCCAGCCTGCCCTCGGTGCAGCGGGGCTTCTACTTTGCCAATCCGGTGAACCGCTTCTGGAAGGCCATGCAGGCCTCACGGCTCGGCGGCAGGCCGCTGGAACCCGGAGTCGAGGCCATCCGCTGGCTGTACGAGGTTCGTGGCATCGGCTTTACCGATGTGGTCAAGCGGCCGACGGCAGGCAGCGCCGATCTGCGCGCCGCCGACTTCCGCTACTGGGCGCTGCGGCTGCTGGAAAAACTGGAAAGCTGTCGCCCCGGGGTGGCCTGGTTCCATGGTCGGGTGGCCTGGAACCGCTTTGCCAAGGCCGTGGGGCTGTCCTTTTCCAACGACCACTGGGGCCTGCAGCAGGAGACGGTCGCCGGGCTGCCGGTGTTCGTGAGCCCCAATCCCAGCCCCGCCAACGCGGCCTTTTCCCTGGACGACCTGGTGCGCTGCTACGACGAACTCGCTGCCCTGTCCGGGCTGGCCCAGGCGCATTGGCGCAGGAAAAAGGGGCCATGAAGGCCCCTTTTTCGATGGCTCCGAAAGCGGGAGGATTAGCTGAAGGCCTCGCCCGGCTTGGCGCCGAGCTTCTTCAGGATGGTGGCCAGCGGGCAGAAGCCGGTGAAGGCCGACTGCAGCAGGTTGGCACCGACGAAGGCGGTGAGCCACAGCCAGTTGATGTTGAACTTCACGGCCAGCCCCAGGCTGACGAGGATCACGGTGCCGGCAAAGGCCAGTACGATGCGGTCGATGGTCATGTTTCTACCTCCAGCAAATTGTATTAGCAAAAGCTAATGTATGGGCAGTGCCGGGGCAAGAAACCCCTGTGTCGTTGTTGTTGTCGGGTGCGGGCCCGGAACGGGGTTCAGTCCCCGCGCAGGTCGATGGGCTGATAGTCGCGCGGGGCGCTGCCCACGTAGAGCTGGCGCGGGCGACCGATGCGCGATTCCGGATCCTGCATCATTTCGTTCCAGTGCGAGATCCAGCCCACGGTACGGGCCAGGGCGAAGATCACGGTAAACATGTTCATCGGGATGCCCAGCGCGCGCAGGATGATGCCGGAATAGAAGTCTACATTGGGGTACAGCCTGCGCTCGATGAAGTATTCGTCCTCCAGCGCGATCTTCTCCAGTTCCAGGGCCACCTCGAACAGGGCACGGTGCTCGTTGTTGTCATCCAGCTCGGCCAGCACCTCGTGGCACATCTTGCGGATGATGCGGGCGCGCGGGTCGTAGTTCTTGTACACCCGGTGGCCGAAGCCCATCAGGCGGAAGCTGTCGTTCTTGTCCTTGGCGCGTTCGATGAAGGGCTTTACGTCGCCGGTGGCGGTGATCTCCTCCAGCATGCGGATGACGGCCTCGTTGGCGCCGCCGTGGGCTGGCCCCCACAGCGAGGCGATGCCGGCAGCGATGGCGGCGAAGGGGTTGGCCTCGGAGCTGCCGGTGAGGCGCACGGTGGAGGTGGAGGCGTTCTGCTCGTGGTCGGCGTGCAGGATGAAGATCAGGTCCAGCGCG
>JALWNJ010000051.1 GCA_026995955.1 Gammaproteobacteria bacterium | reverse complement strand
GGGCCTCAGAGCACGGATTCGACCGTGGCCACCACATTCTCCACGGTGAAGCCGAACTCCTTGAACAGCTCGCCGGCCGGGGCCGATTCGCCGAAACGGTCGATGCCCACCACGGCACCGTCGAGACCGACGAACTTGCGCCAGTAGTCGGTCACGCCGGCCTCCACGGCCACGCGCTTGACGCCGCTCGGCAGCACGGCCTCGCGGTAGGCCTCGTCCTGGGCATCGAAGACATCGACGCTGGGCATGGAGACCACGCGCACCTTGCGGCCCTTGCCGCTCAGTTCCTCGGCCGCGCCCATGGCCAGCGCCACCTCGGAACCGGTGGCGATAAGGACCACTTCGGGCGTGCCGTCACAGTCCTTCAGCACATAGCCGCCACGGGCAATGCTGGCCACCTGCTCGGCGGTGCGCTCCTGGTGCGGCAGGCCCTGGCGGCTGAGGATCAGGCTGGTGGGCCCGTCCTTGCGCTCGACGGCGTACTTCCAGGCCACCGCGGTCTCGACCTGGTCGCAGGGGCGCCAGACGCTCATGTTGGGCATCATGCGCAGGGTGGCGGTCTGCTCGATCGGCTGGTGGGTGGGGCCGTCCTCGCCCAGGCCGATGGAGTCGTGGGTGAAGACCTCGATGTGCTGGATCTTCATCAGCGCCGCCATGCGCAGGGCGTTGCGCGCATACTCCGAGAACATGAGGAAGGTGGCGCCATAGGGCAGGAATCCCTTGTGCAGGGAGATGCCGTTGATGATGGCCGCCATGCCGAACTCGCGCACGCCATAGTTGATGTAGTTGGCGTCCGGGGTGTCCTTGCGCATCGGCACCGAGCCGGACCACATGGTCAGGTTGGAGCCGGCCAGGTCGGCGGAGCCGCCGAGGATCTCGGGCAGCTTGGAGACCATGCCCTCGATGGCATTCTGCGAGGCCTTGCGGGTGGCCACGCTCTCGGCCTTTTCGACCACGCTCTGAATGTAGCCGTTGGCGATCTCCTGCCAGTTGTCGGGCAGCTCGCCCTTCATGCGGCGCTCGAACTCGGCCGCCAGCTCAGGATATTCGGCGCGGTAGGCAGCGAACTTCTCGTTCCATTCCGCCTCCAGCTTCGCGCCCTTCTCGGTGGCGTCCCAGCCCTGGTAGATCTCGTCCGGGATCTCGAACGGGCCATAGGGCCAGCCCAGCGCCTCGCGGGTGAGCCGGATCTCGTCCTCGCCCAGCGGCGCGCCATGGCACTCTTCCTTGCCCTGCTTGTTGGGCGAGCCGAAGCCGATGATGGTCTTGGCCTGGATCAGCGAGGGGCGGTCGGTGACGCTGCGCGCCTCCTCGATGGCCTTCTTGATCGCATCCGGATCGTGGCCGTCGACATCGCGCACCACATGCCAGCCGTAGGCCTCGAAGCGCTTCGGCGTGTCGTCGGTGAACCAGCCCTCCACCTCGCCGTCGATGGAGATGTTGTTGTCGTCGTAGAAGGCGATCAGCTTGCCCAGGCCCAGGGTGCCGGCCAGCGAGCAGGCCTCGTGCGAGATGCCCTCCATCAGGCAGCCGTCACCGAGGAACACATAGGTGTAGTGATCGACGATCTCGTGGCCCGGCTTGTTGAAGTGGGCTGCCAGGATGCGCTCGGCGATGGCCATGCCGACGCCGTTGGTGATGCCCTGGCCCAGCGGGCCGGTGGTGGTCTCGATTCCCGGGGTGTAGCCGTACTCGGGGTGACCCGGGGTCTTGGAGTGCAGCTGGCGGAACTGCTTGAGGTCCTCGATGGAGAGGTCGTAGCCGGTCAGGTGCAGCACGGCGTAGGGCAGCATGGAGCCGTGACCGTTGGACATGATGAAGCGGTCGCGATCCCACCAGTCCGGATTCTTCGGGTTGTGGCGCATGAAATCGTTCCACAGCACCTCGGCAATGTCCGCCATGCCCATGGGTGCCCCGGGATGGCCGGAATTGGCCTTCTGGACGGCGTCCATGGCCAGGGCGCGGATGGCGTTCGCAAGCTCTTTGCGCGAAGGCATAGGTCACTCCTCGATATGCAAAAGTAGATTCGTCGGGCGCAGGTCCTCCGGGCTTCACCCCCCCGCCGGAAGACCCCGCCGCACCGGCCGCGTCACAGGCGGACGGCGCAAACAAGGCCGGGTATTTTCCCCGACTTCAAGCCCCGGAGCAATAGCGACCGCCGCAACCCGGACCCCGGTGCGGCGTCCCGGACACGACAACAACTTGATATGCCCGTCTGACTGCCATAGACTCCGGTAAAGGCAGGGAAGCACCACCGCATTTCATAATTTACTAATGAAAACATGGGTGTGCATCCAATGAAAAAACCATGCTTCCTTGCCGGAACTGGTACTTTGGTACCAATTCTGTTGCTGTTTCTCCTCTCCTTCCCTGCCATTGCCGCCGAGCCGCTGCGCCTTGGCATCCAGCCGGTGCTGCCGCCCGAACGCACGGTTCAGGCCTGGCAGCCGCTGGCGGACTACCTGGGCAAGGCCGTCGGCCGGCCGGTGAAGATCGTGCCCTCGCGCAACTTCTTTACCTTCTGGGAGCGGCTGAAGAAGGGTGAGAGCTTCGATCTGGTGCTGACCGGCGCCCACCTCACCGACTTCCTCGTCGAGCGCATGGACTACCGGCCCCTGGCACGCATTCCCGGTCAGGTGAGCTACACCCTGGTCACCGGCCAGGACACCCTGGTGTTCGACCCCAACGAGCTGATCGGCAAGCGGGTGGCCACCCTGGGTTCGCCCAGCCTGGGGGCCCTGCGCGTGGCCGAGCTGTTCCCCAACCCGATGCGCCAGCCGTCGATCGTCGAGGTGCCCGACAGTGAAAGCGCAGCGCGTGCCGTGCTGGAGGGACGCGCGGTGGCCGCCATCATCCCCACCCCGCTGGTACAGCAGTATCCCGACCTCAACACCGTGACCACCACCAGCCAGGTACCGCACATCGCGCTCTCGGCCTCGCCGGAACTGCCCGACGAACTGGTGCAGAAGCTGCGCGAGGCGCTGGTCAATGCCGGCAAGACCCCCGAGGGCAAGAAGATGCTCTCGCGGATCAACATGCCGGCCTTCATTCCCGCCAGCGCCGACACCTACGAGGGCTACAGCCGCCTGCTGCAGGGGGTGTGGGGCTACTGAGCCCCGCCCCGGCGCGGGATGCGCCGGGGCGCCGGGCGCGGTACAATCGCGCCATTTTGCAAACCACGGACTGCAGCCGCCCATGAGCGAGAACTTCGTTTTCACCTCGGAATCCGTCTCCGAGGGGCATCCCGACAAGATGGCCGACCAGATCTCCGATGCCATCCTCGATGCCATCATCGCCCAGGATCCGCATGCCCGCGTCGCCTGCGAGACGCTGGTGAAGACCGGCATGGTGGTGCTGGCCGGCGAGATCACCACCTCGGCCCATGTCGAGTACGAGCGCATCGTGCGCGAGGTGGTCAACAACATCGGCTACACCCACTCCGACATCGGCTTCGACGGCCACACCTGCGCCGTGCTCAACGCGCTGGGTGAACAGTCGCCCGACATCAACCAGGGGGTGGACCGCGCATCCCGCGAGGAACAGGGCGCCGGAGACCAGGGCCTGATGTTCGGCTACGCCAGCAACGAGACCGATGTGCTGATGCCAGCCCCGATCACCTATGCCCACCGCCTGGTGCGGCGCCAGGCCGAGCTGCGCAACAACGGCGAGTTGCCCTGGCTGCGACCGGACGCCAAGAGCCAGGTCACCTTCCGCTACGAGGACGGCCGCCCGGTGGCGGTGGAGGCCATCGTGCTCTCCACCCAGCACGCCCCCGAGATCTCACAGCCGCAGCTGCACGAGGCGGTGCGCGAGCTGATCATCAAGCCGGTGATCCCGGAGGCGTGGCTGCAGCACTGCCCCGAGGACAGGATCCACATCAACCCCACCGGCAAGTTCGTCATTGGCGGGCCGATGGGCGACTGCGGCCTCACCGGGCGCAAGATCATCGTCGATACCTACGGCGGCATGGCACGCCACGGCGGCGGCGCCTTCTCCGGCAAGGACCCGTCCAAGGTGGACCGCTCGGCGGCCTATGCCGGCCGCTACGTGGCCAAGAACATCGTCGCCGCGGGGCTGGCCGATCGCTGCGAGATCCAGGTCTCCTACGCCATCGGCGTGGCCGAGCCGACCTCCATCAGCCTCAATACCTTCGGCACCGCCCGACTGGACGAGGAACGCATCATTGCCCTGGTACGCGAGCACTTCGACCTGCGCCCCTGGGGCATCATCACCATGCTCGACCTGCTGCAGCCGATCTACCGTGCCACCGCCAGCTACGGCCACTTCGGGCGCGAGGACCTGGACCTGCCCTGGGAGCGCACCGACCGTGCCGAGCTGCTGCGCGAGGCCGCGGGGCTGGCGGCATGAGCCATAATCCCTGAATCCATCGTGCGTGCCTGAGGAGCGCTGCAGCGGGGAAGACGACCCGTCAGGCTCAGGCACGCATCAGGCAACAACGGCGCTCGTTCTGCACTGGAGTACGAAAATGAACGCAGTTGTCGATTCCTTCACCGACTACAAGGTCGCCGACCTGTCCCTGGCCGACTGGGGCCGCAAGGAGATCCGCATCGCCGAGACCGAGATGCCGGGCCTGATGGCGCTGCGCGAGGAATACCGCGACAGCAAGCCGCTCAAGGGCGCGCGCATCGCCGGCTGCCTGCACATGACCATCCAGACCGCGGTGCTGATCGAGACGCTGGTGGAACTCGGCGCCGAGGTGCGCTGGTCGTCGTGCAACATCTTCTCCACCCAGGACCATGCCGCCGCCGCCATCGCCGCCGCCGGCATCCCGGTGTTCGCCTGGAAGGGCGAGACCGAGGAGGAGTACTGGTGGTGCATCGACCAGACCATCAACGGCCCCGAGGACTGGCATCCCAACATGCTGCTCGACGACGGCGGCGACCTCACCCAGGTGATGCACGAGAAGTATCCGGAGCTGCTGGAGCAGGTGCGCGGGGTGTCCGAGGAGACCACCACCGGCGTGCATCGCCTGTACGAGATGATGGAGGAAGGCACGCTGAAGATCCCCGCCTTCAATGTCAACGACTCGGTCACCAAGTCCAAGTTCGACAACCTCTACGGCTGCCGCGAGTCGCTGCTCGACGGCATCAAGCGCGCCACCGATGTCATGATCGCCGGCAAGATCTGCGTGGTGCTGGGCTACGGCGACGTGGGCAAGGGCTGCGCCCAGTCGCTGCGCGGCATGGGGGCCACCGTGTGGGTCACCGAGATCGACCCCATCTGCGCCCTGCAGGCGGCGATGGAGGGCTACCGCGTGGTGACCATGGACGAGGCCGCCAGCCAGGCCGACATCTTCGTCACCGCCACCGGCAACTACCATGTCATCACCCACGAGCACATGCTGCAGATGAAGAACGAGGCCATCGTCTGCAACATCGGCCACTTCGACGACGAGATCGATGTGGCCAGCCTGCGCCAGTATCCGTGGGAGAACATCAAGCCGCAGGTGGACCACATCGTCTTCCCCGACGGCAAGCGCATCATCCTGCTGGCCGAGGGCCGGCTGGTGAACCTGGGCTGTGCCACCGGGCATCCCAGCTTCGTCATGTCCAACTCCTTCACCAACCAGGTGCTGGCCCAGATCGAGCTGTGGAACCACCCGGAGAAGTACGAGAAGAAGGTCTACGTGCTGCCCAAGCACCTCGACGAGAAGGTGGCGCGCCTGCACCTGGACCGCATTGGCGCCAGGCTCACGCGCCTGACCCAGGCGCAGGCCGAGTACATCGGCGTGCCGGTGGACGGCCCCTACAAGCCCGACCACTACCGCTACTGAGCACGAGGCCGGCCCCGGGCAACCGGGGCCGGACGACCCATGTCCGCCGAATTTGAGCTGAGCTTCGAGTTCTTCCCGCCCAAGACCGAGCAGGGGCTGGCCAACCTGCTGGCCACCCAGCGGGCGCTGGTACCGCTCGGGCCGCGCTTCTTCTCGGTCACCTTCGGCGCCGGCGGGACCACCCGCGCGCGCACGCTGGAGACCATCCTCGCCCTGCGCCAGCAGGACGACCGCATCGACTGCGCCCCCCACCTGTCCTGCATCGGCAGCACGCGCGCGGAGATCCGCGCCATCCTCGACACCTACATCGAGCACGGCATCCGCCACCTGGTGGCGCTGCGCGGCGACATGCCCTCGGGCATGTTGGAGCCGGGCGACTTCGGCTACGCCAGCGAGCTGGTGGCCTTCATCCGCGAGCAGACCGGCGACCACTTCCACATCGAGGTGGCGGCCTATCCCGAGTTCCACCCGCAGGCGCGCTCGGCGCGCGAGGACCTGGACTGGTTCGCGCACAAGGTCCGCCAAGGGGCCAATGGGGCCATCACCCAGTACTTCTACAACGCCGACGCCTACTTCGCCTTCATGGACGACTGCGGGCGGCGCGGCATCGACATCCCGGTGGTGCCCGGCATCATGCCGATCACCAACTATGTGCAGCTGGCACGCTTCTCGGATGCCTGCGGCGCCGAGATCCCGCGCTGGATCCGCAAGCGGCTGGAGGCCTACGGCGACGACCTCGACAGCCTGCGGGCCTTCGGCACCGAGGTGGTCACCGACCTGTGCCGGCGGCTGATGGAGGGTGGCGCGCCGGGACTGCACTTCTACACCATGAATCGCGCCGAGCCCTCGGCCACCATCTGCCGCGCCCTCGGTCTCGGCTGAGCCCCCGATCGAGTCTCCGGCCATGCGCCGCACCCGCCTGTTCGTCCCCCTGCCGCTGGAACGCGGCCAGGAACTGGCCCTGCCCGAGGGCCCGCGCCGGCACCTGCTGCAGGTGCTGCGGGCCCGGCCCGGACAGGCACTGGTCCTGTTCAACGGCGAGGGCGGCGAGTTCCACGGCGAGCTGGTCTCGGCCTCGAAGCGCGAGGCGCGGGTGCGCCTCGTCGACTTCGACCCGGTGGACCGTGAAAGCCCGCTCGACCTCGCCCTGGCCCAGGGCGTGGCGCGCGGGACGCACATGGACCTGGCGTTGCAGAAGGCCACCGAGCTGGGGGTGCGCCGCATCCTGCCGCTGGTGTGCCGGCGCAGCGTGCTGCCGCCGCATCAGGTGGAGAAGAAGATGGCGCACTGGCAGGGGGTGATCATTGCCGCCTGCGAGCAGAGCGGGCGCACGCGCCTGCCGGAGCTGGCACCGCCGCGTCCGCTCGATCTCCATGCCGAGGCCCTGGCCGGCGCGCGGGAGATCCAGGCGCTGCTGCTGCACCCGGGCGAGCAGCCTGCCTCGGCACTGCTGGATACGCTCGATGCGAAGCGGCCGATCCAGCTCCTGATCGGCCCCGAGGGGGGCTTCGATGCGGCCGAGCGCGAGCGACTGTGCGCCGCCGGGGCCCGCGCCCTGGGTCTGGGCCCGCGGGTGCTGCGCACCGAGACCGCGGCGCTGGCGGGCATCACCCTGCTGCAGCACCACCTCGGCGATCTCGGCTGAGGCCTCAGCCGCGCAGTTCCGCCAGTACCGGCCCGGTCTCGGGCCGCACCCCGCGCCAGATGAAGAACGACTCGGCCGCCTGCTCCACCAGCATGCCGAGACCGTCGGCCGCCCGGCTGGCGCCCCGGGCCCGCGCCCAGGCAACGAAGGCAGTATCCGCGTGCCGGTCGTACATCATGTCGTAGGCCAGGGTGTCGGCGCCGATCACGGCCACCGGCACCGCCGGCACCC
>JALWNJ010000050.1 GCA_026995955.1 Gammaproteobacteria bacterium | reverse complement strand
GGCCGGTCCTCCCCGGCCCGGGGAGGACCGGCCCGCCCCTTTGCCGGGCGTGCCCGGTCGCAGGGCACGGCCGGTGGCGGGCCCTGCCAGTAGGGGCTGCAGGGGTCATTGGGATGTCCGGGGTTTTGTCCGGGCAGCGGCGCGGCCAGACTGCGGCCCATGACCAGGCCCAGAGACATCATCAGGATCGGCTGTCGCATCTGTTTGGTTTCTCCTCGGGTCGACGGGAACTCGTCCCTGCACTCCTGTGTCGCCTCGGCCCGAGGCGAGGTTCAAACTTTTTGCGCCCCCAGCACCGGCAGAAACCGGCTCAACGGTCGGAGAACTCCTCCGTGGTATAGCGCCACACCTGAATGTCGTCGCTCCAGTAGTCGGGCGGCAGGCCGGCCTTGAGCTTGAGATGAGCCAGAAAGTCCTCGCGCCGCGGCAACTGTTCCCACACGCTGGGCAGGAAGGTGCCCTGATGATGGCCGGCGCGCAGGATCAGGCCATCGACCCCGGGGCGCAGTTGCGCCAGCAGGTCGGCCTGGTCGCGGAACTGCATCGGCTCGGGCGGGCTGAGTACCGAGACATGGATCTCCAGCAACGGCAGCTCGTGCGCCTGCACCGGCGGGAAGCGCGGGTCCTGGAAGGCCGCGGCAAAGGCATGGTCGGCCACGTCCTTCACCAGCGGCTGATAGGCCTCCAGTGCTCCGATGCAGCCGCGCAGCTGGCCGTTCTCGTTGAGGGTGACGAAGCTGGCGCGATGCTCCTGCAGGTGGGGCGGGAACTCGCTCACCTCCACCGGCAGCGGGCGGCCGGTGTCCAGCCCGTAGGCGATCGAACGGCGGGCCACTTCGAGCAGGATGGCCCGTTCCCGGTCACTGTATTCACGCGAAGACATAGGCACCATACCCCACCACCTGGTCGCGCGGACCGGCGGTATCGCCGGAATTGCGCAGATCCACGGTCCGTCCGTGCAGACCGTGCCGACGGGCCTCCAGCAGCAGTCCCTGTACCGGGATGCGGCCACAGGCCTGCTCGAATCCGATGCGCTCGGGCTGGAGATGCTCGATGGCCTCGGAGGTGACGCGGTCGATGCGCCGCGCCGTCTCGTAGTCGAGGTAATGGGTCAGATCCGAGCTGATGACGATCAGCGTCTCGGGACCGTCCCACAGCAGCTCCAGGGCCTCGGCCACCTCTTCCGGCCGTGCATCGCCGACCACCACCGGCACCAGCTCGAAGCCCTCGCCCAGCGTCTCCTGCAGAAACGGCAGGTGCACCTCCAGGCTGTGTTCCTGGGCGTGGGCCGCGTCCGACTCGACCACGAACGGCAGCTGCTCCAGGGCCTCTATCGCCGTGCGATCCAGGGGGATCAGGCCCAGGGGGGTCTGGAAGTAGTCCACGCTCGGCACCGCCAGGCCGCGGAACGGAACCCGGTGGGCCGGCCCGAACAGCACCACGCGGCGGATCGGATGGCTGCGGTTGAGCAGGCGCGCGTAGGCGGTCGCCGCCACCGGGCCGGAATAGACATAGCCCGCATGGGGGACGATCATCGCCTTCGGCGCCGCCTCGTCGGTCGCCGCCTCGGCCAGCATGCCGTCGACCATCGCCTTCAGTTCGGCCAGATCGGCGGGATAGAACATGCCGGCGACGGCAGGGGGTCTTGCAGTTGCCATGGGTTTCTCCTCGAATCCGCTTTCCCCTATTTATATGGGCATAAATCCGCTTTAAAACCCCGCAATCCGTCCCAATATTCAGGGCAGGTTCACACGCGGCGGCCCTTCCGCCCCGAGAGGTATCATCATGAGACAGCCCATCGACCCTGCCCGTCCCGATGTGGTGCCCACCGAATACTGGCACCGCCTCGACGACGGTCGCATCCAGTGCGACCTGTGTCCGCGCGAATGCAAGCTGCATGAGGGCCAGCAGGGCCTGTGCTTCGTCCGTGCCCGCGAGAACGACCAGATCGTGCTCACCAGCTACGGCCGCTCCAGCGGCTTCGTCATCGACCCGATCGAGAAGAAGCCCCTCAACCACTTTCTGCCCGGCACCGGCGTGCTCTCCTTCGGCACCGCGGGCTGCAACCTGTCCTGCAAGTATTGCCAGAACTGGGACATGAGCAAGGCCCGCGACATGGACCGGCTCATGGACCAGGCTAGCCCCGAGGTTCTGGCCGAGGCCGCCGAACGGCTCGGCGCCCGTTCCCTGGCCTATACCTACAACGATCCCGTGATCTTCATGGAATATGCCGTGGACACCGCCATCGAGGCCCGCAAGCGCGGCATCCGGTCGGTGGCCGTGACCGCCGGCTACATCAATCCCGAACCCCGGGCCGAGTTCTTCAAGTACATGGACGCCGCCAACATCGACCTCAAGTCCTTCGACGAGAAGTTCTACTACAAGCTCTGCGGCGGCCACCTCAAGCCGGTGCTCGAGACCATCGAATACGTGGTCAAGGAGACCGACTGCTGGGTGGAACTCACCACCCTGCTGATCCCGGGCTGGAACGACTCCGAGGAAGAACTACAGCGCATGACCCAGTGGGTGGTGGACACCCTGGGCCCCGATGTGCCGCTGCACTTCACTGCCTTCCATCCCGACTTCAAGATGCAGGACGCAGCCCCCACCCCGCAGTCCACGCTCAGCCGGGCACGGCAGATCGCGCTCGACAACGGCGTGCGCTACGCCTACACCGGCAATGTGCACGACGAGGGCGGCGAGAGCACCTACTGCCCCAACTGCGGCAAGAAACTCATCGGCCGCGACTGGTTCACCATCACCGAGTGGCACCTCGACCACGGCAAGTGCCCCGATTGTGGCACCGAGATCGCCGGCGTGTTCGAGGAACGGCCCGGAGACTGGGGGGCGAAGCGGGTTCCGATCCGGATTGCGGCGGCGTGATGGAAGCGGCGAGGGGCGAGGAGCTTGGGACGAGGGGGTGGCTTCGTTTCACCTCGCCACAAGTTCCAAGCCCCTTGAAACACTGACCCCGGGAACGCAGCGGCAGAAAAATCCAACGACCCGCCAGAACGAAGCGCCTTGCTGTTCCCCGTAGCCCGCGCCGCCCACGGCCGCCGGAGCGCGGAATCGCCCGGGCCCCGCAGGGGACCGGGTGGCCGGCAGGGAGGCCGGCCAGTCCATCGTCAGGCAGGAGGCCTGTCGATGGACCCCGCGGCGACAAGGCCGTGGGCGGGCACCCCGAAGGGGCGCGGGCTCCGGGGTGCCCTTCTTTGCCTACTTTCTTGGGCAAGCAAGAAAGTAGGGCGCAGCCGCATAAGCGGATGTGCAACAACGAACCGGGGCGAGGAACCAGAGGCTTGGGACGAAGGGAAACGAAGCCTCGGCAACCCTAGCCCCTCTCCCAGACGGGAAACGGGGCCCTCCGGGCCCCGTTTCCGTTGCTGCTTCGCGCAGGCTCCCGAGCCTAGCGGCTGATCTCAAGCTCCACGCGCCGGTTGCGCGCCCGCCCCTCGGCGGTGCGGTTGTCGGCAATGGGCTCCGCCTCGCCACGACCCTCCGAGGTCACCGGCACCGATACCCCGTGCTCGCGCAGGTACTTCGCCACGGCCTCGGCCCGTCGCTTCGAGAGCGCCTGGTTGTAGGCCGCGCTGCCGGTGCTGTCGGTGTGTCCGACCACCTTCACGACCTTGATGGTGGCGTCGGCGCGGATGGCCCGGGCCATGCGATCCAGCTCGGGGCGGGCGGAATCGGCGATGCGGTCACTGTTGAGATCGAAGGCGATGTCCCTGAGCTCGATCTTCTGCGGCACCGGAGGCGGAGGCGCTGCCGCGGGCTTCGGTTCCGGTGCCCTGGCCTGTGGTTTCGGCTCCGGCGCGCTGCGCGTCTCGGCGCGGGCATCACCGCACTCCGCAAGATCCGCGGTGGGGCCCACCGGCCCGGAACGCCAGCACTCGCCATAGCTCGTACGCCACACCGTGCCGCTGCTGTTGACGGCATAACCGATGTCGCGCGCCTGGACTGCGCCACTGCCGAGCAGCAGGACGCCCATTGCAAGGAGAGAGGTCTTTTTCATGTTGTGGCTCCCTGTATTGGGGGTTGGATGTTGTTGACCCGGCAACCGGGCTGAAACCCGTTGCAAGGGCATGATAACCGTTTTTGCATGGACACCGGATTGCGCAGACGCAATTGCTTCAGGTCCCGGCAAGATGGAGGATCAGCCAGACCACGGCGGCGATGACAGCGATGAACAGGGCCGTGCCGATCAGACCGGCGATGACGAAGTGCGAAAACCGGCCCTGGGAGAAGTCCCGCTCGCGGTTGCGGTTGCTCTGCACGCCGAAGAAGGCGGCGAACACGCTCTTCATGCTGGAAAGGAAACCGGTGGACGATCGGGTCATTCGCGCTCCTTCCTGGCCGCGGCCTCGGCAGCCTGTACATCGAGACGCCACAACAGCCAGCCGCCGGCAGCAAACAACAGCAACAGGCTCATCATGGACGCCCGCGCGCTGTCCGTCAACGCGGCCACTATCCCCACCAGCAGCGGCCCCAGCACGGCGGCGAACTTGCCCAGCATGTTGTAGAAGCCGAAGAACTCCGCCTGGCGGTCGGGTGGCACGATGCGCGCATACAGCGCGCGGCTCAGCGCCTGCACCCCGCCCTGCACCAGACCGATGGCCACCGCCACGGCGTAGAATTCCCACACCCGGTCGATCATGGCACCCCACAGTGTGATCAGGGCATAGGCCGCGATGCCGCCCAGCAGCGCCGGACGCGTGCCCAGCCGCTGACCGAGCCAGCCATAGGCGATGGCCGCGGGAAAGGCCACGAACTGGGTCAGCAGCAGGGCCTGGATCAGGGCCCGGCTGTCGAGTCCCAGCGCCCCCCCGTAGTCCACTGCCATGCGCACGATGGTATCCACCCCGTCGATGTACAGCCAGTAGGCCAGCAGGAACCACAGGACATGGCGATAGCGTCTCAGGTGACGGAAGGTGTCCACGAGCTGCCGCGCACCACCGCTGGCGGCCTTCGGCCACGAAACCGGCCGTCGCGGCTCGCGCACCCACCACAGCAGCGGCAAGCTGAACACCAGCCACCACAGCGCCACCACCAGAAACGACAGCCGCATTGCCTGACCGGCATCGGCCAGGCCCAGCCATTCGGGATGCAGCACCGCCAGCGTGCAGCCGAGAAACACCAGCCCTCCACCCAGATAGCCCAGTCCATAACCCAGGGCCGAGACGCGGTCGAACTCGGACTCGGGACTCACCAGCCCGAGCAGGGCGTCGTAGAACACGTTGGCGCCCATGAAGCCGACCGCGGCCAGCACGAACAGCAGCCAGGCCAGCGGCCAGGCCCCGGCCCGAACCTGCCACAGCCCCAGCGTCATGGCGATGCCGAGCAGCGCAAACAGGGCCAGCAGCTGGCGGCGCAGCCCGCCCTGGTCGGCGATGGCCCCCAGCAGGGGCGCCAGCAGAACGATCGCCAGGCTGGACAGGGCATTGGCCGCACCCAACCAGAAGGTCACCTCGCTGCCGGCCAGTTCGCCAGCCCAGTACTCGCGGAAGAGAATCGGAAAGAAGCCGGCCATCACCACCGTGGCGAAGGCCGAGTTGCCCCAGTCGTACAGCGCCCAGGCCCAGACCCGGCGCCGCGAACGATCGACCGCCTCTCCGCTCATGACACGATCGCCTCGTCGAGAAAGCCCCGCAGACGGGACACGAACCCCTCCGGGTCCTCCGCATACACCCAGTGCCCCACGCCGGGCAGGGTTTCGATGCGCGCCTGCGGGAAGCAGGCATGGATGCGCGGCTCGTGCTCGGGGCGAATGTAGTCGGATCGCTCGCCGCGCAGGAACAGCACCGGGCCGGGCCACGGCGGCGTGCAGGACAGCGGCCAGTCGCCGATGACCCCGATGCTGCGCTCGAGCACCGGCAGATTGAGACGCCAGTGCCAGCCATCCCGGTCCTGCACCAGATTCTGCAGCAGATACTGGCGCACGGCCGGATCGGAAACATGGCGAGCCATGTACGCATCGGCCTCGGCACGGCGCGCAAGCCGCGCCAGCGGCACGGCATGGAAGGCGGCAAAGACGGCCGAGAAATCGTGCGCATAGCGCACCGGCGCGATGTCGGCCACCGCCAGCGCGGCCACTTGTTCGCCCCATCGCAGGGCCAGAGTCATCACCACCTTGCCGCCCATGCTGTGCCCCACCGGCACGAAACGCCCGAGGCCCAGCCGATCCATCAGCCCCAGCACGTCCTCAGCCATGGCGGGATAGTCCATCTGCGGATCGTGCGGCGAACGGCCATGATTGCGCAGATCCGGTACCACCAGATGCCAGTCCCGCTCCAGCCGCCGGGCGATGCCGTGCCAGTTGATGCCGGAGCCGAACAGTCCGTGCAGCAGACACAGGCTGGGCCGTGCCGGATCGGGTTCACCATATTCTCGGTAGTGGAGCTGCAACATGGCTGCATGGTGCCAGCTTGCCCGCATTTGCTGCAAGGCGAATCCGACGGACTATAATGGCACCACCCAAAACCGGAACCCGCCATGACCACCTGCCTTCCCGGCAAGGACGCCCCGCTGGAACAGACCATCGACCGCCTCACCCGCCGGCTGGCCGAGCTGGGGTTTCGCGTCGAGCCTGCCTCCTGGCTCAATCCGGTGCCCCATGTCTGGTCGGTGCACATCCGCGACCGCGAGTGCCCGCAACTGTTCACCAACGGCAAGGGACGCTCGCGCGAGGCCGCCCTGGCCAGTGCGCTGGGCGAGTTCTTCGAGCGTCTGTCCACCAACTACTTCTTCGCCGACTTCCACCTGCCCGAGTTCCGCGAGCGGGACTTCGTGCACTTCCCGGACGAAGTGTGGCTCGAACCCGGCCATCCCGACATCGCCGCCGACACCCCGCTGAAGCGCTTCTACAACCGGCAGGGCGCACTGGACGAAGCCACGCTGGTGGATCTGACCAGCGCCCACCCCGAGCGCGGGGTGTGCTGCCTGCCGTTCCGCCGCCTGGACGAGGCGACACCGACCGAGGTACTGCTGCCGGTCAATCTGCT
The DNA here is from genome assembly GCA_026995955.1 of Gammaproteobacteria bacterium. GTDB lineage: Bacteria > Pseudomonadota > Gammaproteobacteria > J044 > J044 > J044. The sequence goes on along the minus strand of JALWNJ010000050.1, from coordinate 685 downwards.
GGAGAACCTGTATGCCAGCAATGGCATGTCGGCCGGGAACACGCCACAGGAGGCGCGGGTGCAGGCCCTGTCCGAGATCTTCGAGCGCGCCATCCGCATCCGCGTGCTGCGCGAGGGACTGACCCTGCCCGACATCCCCGAGGCCGTCGTCGACCGCTGGCCACGCATCCGCGAGGCGGTGGACGCCATCCGTGTCCAGGGCTTTGCCCTGCTGCTGCGCGACGCCTCGCTCGGTGGTCGCTATCCGGTGATCAATGTCACCCTGATCAATCCCGAGGATGGCTCCTGCTTCGCCAGCTGGGGCGCCCACCCCCTGTTCGAGGTGGCGCTGGAACGCACCGTGACCGAGCTGCTTCAGGGGCGTGCACTGGAAGACATGCGCGGTTTCTCCACCCCCAGCACCGATCTCGACGAGGTGGCCTCGCAGGAGAACCTGGAGACCCATTTCATCGACGCCAGCGGCCTGGTGCACTGGGGCCTGCTCGCAGACAAACCCGACTTCCCGTTCCACGACTGGAACTGGGGCGGCGACACCGCCGCGCAATACGAACAGATGCTGGGGCTGTTCCGCCGCGACGGCCTGGCCGTGTACGGACGCGACTACACCGAGATGGGTGTCTGTGCCTGCCGCATCGTGGTCCCCGGCTTCTCCGAGATCTATCCGCCGGAGGATCTGCTGGAGGCC
>JALWNJ010000049.1 GCA_026995955.1 Gammaproteobacteria bacterium | reverse complement strand
GGCTGGGCGTCTGGCTGATGGATGCCGCGGCACTGATGATGCTGTTCCTGGCCCTGAGCGGGAGCTGGATCTGGCTCGACCGGAAGCGCAAGCAGCGGACCCACCGGCGGCGGAAGAAACGGGGCCGTCCCTCAGTATCCCGCCTCAGTGCAGACCGGGACGAATGAGCCCGCCTAGGTCGCGATCGATGAGCGCCTGGCGCAGCCGGGCACGGATCTCGGCCGATGTTTCCAGTGTCAGCAGCTCCCTTGCCAGAGCCCGGCATTCCTCCATCGGCATGCCGCGGATCACCTGCTTGATGCGCGGCAGGGCCGCCACGCTGACGCTGAGACTGTCGTAGCCCATGCCGAGCAGCAGGATGGCAGCCTCCGGAATGGCCGCCATCTCGCCACAGACGCTGACCGGCTTGCCGCCATGGCGCGCACCGTCGACGATCTGGGCCAGGGCCTGCAGCACTGCCGGATGCAGGCTGTCGTAGAGATCCGCGACATGGGCGTTGTTGCGGTCGACGGCCAGCAGGTACTGGATGAGGTCGTTGGTGCCGACGCTGATGAAGTCCACCCGCCGTGCCAGCGCCGGGGTCAGATACACCGCCGCCGGCACTTCGACCATGACCCCCACCCGCGGATACACCAGCCGGCAACCCTCGTCGGACAGCTCCTGCCAGGCCTGGTCGATGAGCCGAAGGCTCTCCTCCACCTCGGCGGTCGAGGTGACCATGGGCAGCAGGATCTGCAGGTTGTCGAGCCCCTCGCTGGCGCGCAGCATGGCGCGGATCTGGGTCAGGAAGATCTCGGGATGATCCAGGGTGATGCGGATGCCGCGCCAGCCGAGAAAGGGGTTGTCCTCCTCGAAGCGGAAATAGGGCAGCGGCTTGTCGCCGCCGACATCCAGCGTGCGCAGGGTCACCGGACGCGGCGCGAAGGCCTCCAGTACCTGACGATAGAGCTCGAACTGCTCCTCCTCGGCCGGAAAGCGCTCGCGGATCATGAACGGGATCTCGGTGCGGTACAGCCCGACGCCATCGGCGCCCTCGATGTAGCTCGGCTTGAGATCGGCGATCAGACCGCCATTGACCAGCACCGGGACGCGATGGCCGTCGGGGGTGATGGCCGGCTCGGCGGCATGCTCGCGCAACTCGGCGCCGAGTCGCTGCTCCTCCTCGTACAGGCGCAGGTATTCCTCGCGCACCCGTTCGCTGGGCTGCAGGTAGATGCGCCCCTGGTAGCCGTCGACGATGACCTCGCGACCCTCCATGCGCTCCACCGGCAGGTCGGTGACGCCCATCACCGTGGGTATGCCCATGGCCCGCGCCAGGATGGCGACATGGGAGGAGCCTGTGCCGGTGGCGGAGACCACCCCCACCAGCGCCTCGCGCGGCACCTCGGCCAGCTGTGTGGCGGAGATCTCCTCGCCCACCAGGATGGTACGCTGCGGCCAGCCGGTGCGCCGCTCCTGGCTGGACTGCAGGCGGGCCAGGATGCGCTCGCCGAGGTCGCGCAGGTCGGAGGCGCGCTCGCGCAGGTAGGGGTCCTCCATCTGCTCGAACACGCGGGCGTTCTCGTGGATGGTCTCGCGCAGCGCGCCCGGCGCCCAGTTGCCGGCGCGAATGCGCTCGATGGTGGCCTCCACCAGCGTCTCGCTGTTGAGCATCATCACATAGGCGTCGAAC
>JALWNJ010000048.1 GCA_026995955.1 Gammaproteobacteria bacterium | reverse complement strand
CCGGGGCCGCCGCCGCCATGCGGGGTGGAGAAGGTCTTGTGCAGGTTCATGTGGATGACATCGAAGCCCATGTCGCCCGGGCGCACCTTGCCGAGGATGGCGTTGAGGTTGGCGCCGTCGTAGTACAGCAGGCCGCCGGCCTCGTGCACCAGGGCCGCGATCTCGGTGATGCGGCGCTCGAACACCCCCAGGGTGGAGGGGTTGGTGAGCATCAGCCCGGCGGTCTGCGGGCCGAGCGCCGCGCGCAGGGCCTCGAGGTCCACATCGCCCTGATCGTCGGTGGGAATCTCGCGCACGGTGTAGCCGCACATGGTGGCGGTGGCGGGATTGGTACCGTGCGCCGCGTCCGGCACCAGGATCTCGCTGCGGCCATCGTCGCCCCGCGCCTGATGGTAGGCGCGGATCATGGCGATGCCGGCGAACTCGCCCTGCGCGCCGGCCATCGGCGTGAGCGACACGCCGTGCATGCCGGTGACGCCCTTCAGCATCTCCTGCAGGTCGTACAGAATGGCCAGCATGCCCTGGGCCTGGCTGGCCGGCGTCTCCGGGTGCAGGCCGAGGAAACGCGGGTCCATGGCCAGCTCGTTGGCGGCCTTGGGGTTGTACTTCATGGTGCAGGAGCCGAGCGGATAGAACTGGGTATCGATGGAGAAGTTCTTCTGCGACAGGCGCGTGTAATGGCGCACCACCTGCAGCTCCGATACCTCGGGCAACGCCGGCGGGGTGCCCCGCGCCAGCCCCTCGGGCAGATCGACGGCCACCTCCTCAAGCGGCATCACGCTGGCGGCGCGGCGACCGGGACGGGATTGTTCGAAGATCAGCATGGCATCAGGCTCCCAGGACTTCGGCGAGGGCCGCGACATAAGCATCCAGATCGTCCTCGCCGCGCTGTTCGGTGGCGCAGACCAGCAGGCAGTCGGACAGCGCGGCATCGACCCGGCCCAGGTCGTAGCCGGCGAGGATGCCGCGCTCGGCCATCGCCTCGATCACCTCGGCGGCTGGCCGCGACAGGCGCAGCGCCACCTCATGGAAGTAGTCGCCGGAATACAGGCGACTGGCCAGCCCGGCCTGCTCCAGGCGCCGCACCAGCTCGTGGGTGTTGCGCCAGCTGTGGGCGGCGACCCGCTTCAGCCCTTCGGGGCCGAGCAGGGCCATGTGGATGGTGGAGGCGGTGACCACCAGGCCCTGGTTGGTGCAGATGTTGGAGGTGGCCTTGGAGCGGCGGATGTGCTGCTCGCGGGCCTGCAGGGTGAGCACGAAGCCCTCGCGGCCGTCGGCATCGACGGTTCGCCCGACGATGCGCCCCGGCATCTGGCGGGCGAACTTCTGCCGCGTGCACATGAAACCGTAGTACGGGCCGCCGAAGGACAGTGGCGCCCCCAGCGGCTGGCCGTCGCCGACGACGATGTCGGCCCCGTCCGCGCCCCACTCGCCCGGAGGCTTGAGCAGGGCCAGGGTGACGGGATTGACCACCGCGATCGACATCCAGCCCTGCCCGGCGGCCACATCGGTGAGTTCGTCCACCGCCTCGAGCTGGCCGAAGAAGTTGGGCTGCGGAATGACCAGGGCGGCGTAGTCCTCGCCGGCATGGTCCTCCAGTGTGGCGGGGTCCAGCGTGCCGCTGGCCTCGTCCAGTGCCAGCTCCACCAGCTCGATGCCCTGCGCATGGACGATGCTGTGCACCACACGCCGCCACACCGGATGCACGCTGCGCGGCATCAGGATGCGGCGCGACTTCGAGCGCCGGTTGGCGCGCACCGCCATCAGCACCGCCTCGGCCAGCGCCGAGGCGCCGTCGTACAGCGAGGCGTTGGAGACCTCGGTGGCGGTGAGCGCCGTCATCATGCTCTGGTATTCGTAGATGAGCTGCAGCGTGCCCTGCGAGGCCTCCGCCTGATAGGGCGTGTAGGCGCTGTAGAACTCGCCGCGGGTGGCGATGGCCCAGGCCGCGGGCGGCACATGGTGGTCGTAGGCGCCGGCGCCGGCGAACACCCGCAGGCGGCCGTTGTTCTCGGCATGGGCGCGCCCCAGGCGCAGCACCTCCATCTCGCCCAGCGGTGCCGGCACGCCCTCGAGCCCGTCACAACGCAGCTCGGCCGGAATCTCGTCGAATAACTGCTCGATGTCGTCGATGCCAATGACCTCGAGCATCTCGCGCACATCCTGCTCGGTGTGGGGAATGTAGGGCATGAAAGGCGCTCCCTAGTCTTCCTCGATGCTGGCCTGGTAGGCATCGGCATCCATCAGCCCGGCCATTGCCATCTCGGCGTCCTCGACCTTCATCTGGAAGATCCAGCCGGCACCGTAGGGATCGCTGTTGACCAGCTCGGGGCTGTCGGCCAGGTCAGGGTTGGCCTCCACCACCTCGCCGGCAAGCGGCGCATACACATCGGAGGCGGCCTTGACCGATTCCACCACCGCGCAGGCATCGCCCTGTTCGAAACTGGCGCCGATCTCGGGCGTCTCGACGAACACCAGATCGCCCAGCAGTGCCTGGGCATGGTCGGTGATGCCGATGGTCACGGTGCCGTCGCCGTTGTCGCGCACCCACTCGTGGCTGGTGGTGTAACGCAGATCATTGGGTACATTGCTCATGATTCGTTCTCCCCTGGGTTGTGCTCAGTCGATGAGGGACTTGCCGTGGCGCACGAAGGCAGGCTTGACCACCCGTGCCGGCAGGCGCTTGCTGCGGATCTCCACTTCCACCCGCTCACCGGTGTCCGCCGGGACCCGCGCCAGGGCGATGCCCCGTTGCAGGGTGGGCGAGAAGCTGCCGCTGGTGATCTCGCCCTCGCCGCCTTCGGGCAGGATCACGCGCTGTCCGGCACGCGGCACGCCGCGCGCCTCCAGCACCAGGCCGACGAAGCGGCGCAGGCCACCAACCGCCCGCTGCGTCTGCAGTGCCGCGCGGCCAATGAAGTCACGGTCTTCCGGCGCCCAGGCCACGGTCCAGCCAAGGCCGGATTCGAGCGGCGTCACCGTCTCGTCCATGTCCTGGCCATAGAGATTCATGCCGGCCTCCAGGCGCAGGGTGTCGCGAGCGCCAAGCCCGGCGGGTTGCACCCCGGCCTGGCGCAGCGCCTCCCACAGCGCACCGGCCCGCCCGGTGGGCAGCAGGATCTCGAAGCCGTCCTCGCCGGTGTAGCCGGTGCGAGCCACGAACAGGCCGTCCTCCAGCTCGACGCCCTGGAAGGGCGAGAGTGCCAGCGCCGGTTCGGCCGCCTTGCCCAGCACCGTGGCGGCGCGCTCACGGGCATTCGGCCCCTGCACCGCGATCATGGCCAGGTCGTCGCGCTCGGTCAGGCGGGCATCGAAGCCCTGCAGCCGTTCTCGCATCCAGGCCAGATCCTTCTCGCGGGTGGCGGCATTGACCACGATGCGGTAGCGGTCGCCCCCGAGCCAGTAGGTGATGAGATCGTCGATGACCCCGCCCTGCTCGTTGAGCATGCAGGAATAGAGCGCCTTGCCCGGCGTCTTCAGGCGCGCGACATCGTTGGCCAGCAGCCGGCGCAGGTAGTCGCGGCTGTCCGGGCCATCGAGGTCGAGCACCGTCATGTGGGAGACATCGAACATGCCCGCGTCGCGGCGCACCTGGTGGTGCTCCTCGACCTGCGAGCCGTAGTGGATGGGCATCTCCCAGCCGGCGAAATCGACCATGCGGGCGCCGGCGGCGAGATGATTGTCGAACAGGGCGGTACGCTGCGTCATTGCCTCACTCCAGGTGTCAGCCGTACCACTCCTCTGTCCCGGGACCTGAGAGATTCACTCCCCTTCGGTGGGCCTGCCGGCCGCTCTCCAGAGTCGACCCGTCCGCGGCCAGTCGCGGACCCTGCCATGGTTCGGGTGCCTGAGCGTTTCCGAGTGGGGTTGCGCCTTCGGCGGATGCCTCGCGGGCATCGCTCTCCCATGACAGTCAAGGTCGAGGGGCCGATTCTACCAGCCGTGACAGGAATTGAAACCCGACTTTGGGGAGGGAATCCTCAGCCCTCCGGGGGCTGAAAGCGAACCCTGGAAAGAAAATGCCTCAATTGGCGTTCGCTGAAGTCTCCCTGCACACGAAAAACTACATTGTGATGTTCATGCGGAAGGAAATAGAGCGTACGCCCTGTATCACTCGGCCCTGTCCAGTAGGCGCGCATACCCGCCACTTCGGCCTTGCCCGCCCCTTGCCGATCAATGCCAAAGGCCTTCCGAAGCCCCTGCCAGACAGCGCCTGATGTCGCCAAGGGATTACCCCATAATCGCTCGAACAGCATCCCGGCATCGGAAAATCCCAGTTTGGTCATGACAGGCGCGAGGCTGCCATCCTGCGCAAAACGGGAAGAGATTACTTGAAGCTCCAAGTGATGTGGCCAACCCCCGCCCTCCAGGAGGTCGATTGCCATATTGGCCTCGGAAAAATTGTTCACCTGTACCTTGAAAAGGCGATCAGCCGGCACCGAAATTTGCAGCCATGCCAGATTAAGGGTGACCACCCTATCAGCCTGCCCCGCCTCATTACCGGACACCATGACCGGCCCAAGCAAAAGCATCATCAAAAGTAATGCTGAAACCTTAAGGATTTTCATAATATACACGCCATCATCATTTCGGTCTTGTAACTGAGCGCCGCCTTCCTTACACAGGCAAAATAAAGACGATCGTCCAATTGGTTTTGTCCCATTTTGGCAAGCTGAGTGGCCAACCAGACCATTGACGCCCTACCCCCAGGTGGCCTGGGGACAAAATCCATCGCATGCGAGCACAGAGCCGCTTCGCGGATCATCCGGTAAAAGACATCGGACACCTGGTCATTGATACAGCCAGACCATGTAAGCCCCGCTACCCGATAGAAAGCGCGCAATCGTTGCTCAAGCAATTCCCTTTCTGACATCACATCCTCCATTCACCTGCAGAACAGAAAACATAACCCTCCTCACCTGCGCAAATTTGGCGGGGGAACAAGAGGCTAATGCATACCGGGCGAAACAGGGGGACACCCCTGGAGGGGCGTAAGACAGAGTGATTTCGGTGATCATCATACCCTCCCTGGAAGACATTCCCTCGATTACTGGCGGCCCTGCGGCGTCGCGCAGAAACAGGACGAACCGGCTATTTGCCAGATACTAGCAAACAGGCCATCCTTAAAAAAGCCCAGCACACGGGAAGCCATATGGACATCTTCGTCGGCCGCCAGCCCATTTTCGACCGCGAGCGGCGCATCGTCGGCTACGAACTGCTGTTCCGCGATGCCGACGATGCCACCGCGGCCCGCTTCAACGACGCCGACGCCGCCACGCGCGAGGTCATCGAGAGCGCCTTCCTCGACATCGGGCTGGATCGCCTGGCCGGCAAGCAGCCGGTGTTCCTCAACCTGACCCGCAACTATCTGCTCAATCCGCCGCCGCTGCCGCCACAACAGGTGGTGTACGAGATCGTGGAGGACATCGACTTCGTCGATGACATCCGCCGCGCCATCGCCCGCCTGGCCGCGGACGGCTACCGCCTGGCGCTGGACGATTTCGTCGCCGCCCATGCCGACCCGGATGTGCTGCCCCGCGTGCACATCATCAAAATCGACGTGCTGGCGCACGGCCCGCGCGAGCTGGAGCGGCTGGTGACACGGCTCCGGGACCTGCCGGCACGGCTGCTGGCCGAGAAGGTGGAGGACGAGGCCACCTGGACACGTTGCCTGGCACTCGGGTTTTCCCTGTTCCAGGGCTACTGGTTCTCGCGCCCGCAGGTGCTGCGCGGGCGACGCCTGCAGGCCAACCAGGCCGTTGTGCTGCAACTGCTGCGTCTGGTGCACAAGCCGCAACCGGACTTCCGCGCGCTGGAACGGCTCATCGAGCAGGACGTGAACCTGAGCTACAAGCTGCTGCGCATGATCAACTCCGCCTACTACGGCCTGAGCCGGAAGATCGAATCGGTGCGCCGCGCGCTGGTGTACATCGGCCAGGACGCCCTGCGCGGCTGGCTGTCGATGCTCTCGGTGCGCGAACTGGACGAGGCCAACCGGGGTCTGACCGGACTGGCGCTGGCACGCGCCAGGCTGTGCGAACTGCTGTGCCCCGACGAGGGTGAGCGTGAGGCCTGGTTCACCGCCGGCCTGTTCTCGGTGCTCGACCAGCTCACCGGCCTGCCGATGGAGGAGGTGCTGGCCGGCCTGCCGCTGTCGGACGACCTGGTGGCCGCCCTGCTGCACGGACTGGGGCCGATGGGCGAGGCACTCAACTGCGCCATCGCGCTGGAAAATCCGCAGGAGAGCAGCGAGGACGAACGCAGCTTCGGGGAACTGGGCCTGGAGCAGACCGCGGCCCGCTACCTGCAGGCCGTGGCCTGGAGCCAGGAGCAAATGCAGGCGCTGGGCTGACTCAGGCGCCGCGTTCGAGGCGCAGATTGCCCCAGGCGTCCACCCGGCAGGTCCAACCGGGGGCGATCCAGGTGGTGGCCACCGCCTCGCTGACCAGCGCCGGCCCCACGATGACCTGCTCCGGCGCCAGCGCCTCGCGTGTCCAGCGCGGTACCTCGCCCACGCCATGCACCGACTCACGGGCCACGGGTTCGGCCGGCGGGCGGTCCGGCAGGCGTGGCAGGGCCGGCGGTGCCTGTTCCGCCTCCACGCCCACCCGCAGGTTGACCAGCTCCACCGGCATCTCCAGGCGGTGGCCGTACTGGCGCCGGTGCGCCTCGTGAAAGGCCTCCACGGTCCGCGCCAGTCCCTGCCAGGGCAGGGTCAGGGTGGTGGACTGGCCGGCATAGCGCAGATCCACCCGATGCGACACCCGCTGCATGCTCACCCCCTCCTCGCGCAGCTCGGCGGCGGCGGCCTCGGCCATCTGCCGCAACCGTGCCTCCAGCTCCGACTCGTCGCACTCTGCCGCCAGCACCTGCCAGGTCTGCGAGCGCTCGCGCGAGGGCCGCGCCACCAGCATGCCCAGTGCGGACAGCACGCCGGCGTGGATCGGCACCAGGGCGCGGGACATGCCCAGCGCCTCGGCCAGAGCGCAGACATGCAGCCCGCCGGCGCCGCCGAAACTGACCAGGGTGTAGTCGGCCGGGTCCAGACCGCGCTGCACCGAGATCACGCGCAGGGCCTGCGCCATGTGATCGTTGGCCAGGGCCACGATGCCCTCGGCGGCGGCCTCCGCCGTGAGCCCCATGCGCCGCGCCAGGGACTCAATGGCCGCGCGCGCCCGTTCCGGCCGTACCGCCATGCCGCCGCCGAGGCGGGTGCTGGCGGGCAGGCGGCCCAGCAGCAGGTTGGCGTCGGTGACGGTGGGCTCGGTGCCGCCACGGCCGTAGCAGGCCGGACCCGGACTGGCCCCGGCCGACTCCGGCCCCACCTGCAGCATGCCGGCCTCGTCGAGGCGGGCGATGGAGCCGCCGCCGGCGCCGATGGTGTGCATGTCCACCATCGGCACGGCCACCGGGTAGCGGTCGATGTGGCCCTCGCTGGTGAGCCGGATGTCGCCGTCGATCAGGGCCACATCGGTGGAGGTGCCGCCCATGTCGAAGGTGAGCAGCCGGGTCTCGCCCGAGAGCCCGGCGACGAAACGCGCCCCCTGCAGCCCGCCGGCGGGGCCCGACAGCAGCAGCCGCACCGCCTCGCGTCCGGCACGCCCCGCCTCGATGGTGCCGCCGTGGCTCTGCATCACGGCCAGGCGGGCCGGGCGCAGGGCCCGCGACAGGCGCGACAGATACCCCTGCATCAGCGGCCCCACCCAGGCATGGC
>JALWNJ010000047.1 GCA_026995955.1 Gammaproteobacteria bacterium | reverse complement strand
ATCAGCGTCTCCTTCCCCGAGACCACCGGCTGCGCGCACGACACCCCCTGCGGCTGTCGCTACGGCCCCGTCAACCTCGAGACCTGCCGCGAGGTCGAATGGCGCGGCGACACCCCGTGGCTGGAAGTAAGCGGCTGGAGCAAGCGCGCGGAATCAATCACTCTGGAATGGCAGGGCCCCACCCGCGGCAGCGCCCATGTGCCCGTCTCCGAGGCCGGCCACTGGGCCACCCGCATCCCGGTCAAGCCGGGCGAGTACCGCATCACCGCCACGGCCACCGGCCCCGGCGGCAGCCAGCGCCGCCAGCTGGACCCGGTGCGCATCATCTACCACCAGCGCATCGTCGACATCGCCTACGACACCGGCCGCGGCCACATCATCGCCATCCCGGAGGATCTGCGACCGGTCCTGCGCGAGGCCGCCGCGCCGCTGGAAAAGGCCCTGCGCGACTGGCTCGCCGCCCAGCGCAACGGAAAGGCCAACGGCACGAGCGACGGAGACGGCGACACGGAAAAGGCCCGCACGGAATCCGAACTGCGCCGCATCCTGAAAAATGCCACCCGCGGCCCGCTGGGTCCGGGCGGCTCCGGCAAGGTACCGAGCGAACTCGTCTTCTTCCGCGAAAAGCGCTGGCGCTATGTCTCCGACCCGGAAACCGAAAAGCGCCTGCGCCGCGCCCCCAGAGTGGACGCCCGGGCCGAGGCCGGCCCGCTGACCCGGGGCGGCAAGCTCGACACCGAGCGCCTCTACCGGCGCCTGCAGGAGAAACTGCGCGACGGGCGCAAGCTCAGCTTCGAATACGGCGCCAAGACCCTGCCGCAGGATCTCAACGAATGGGCCGAAGGCTTCAACGCCCAGCCCGAGGCCCTGCTCTTCGAATACCGCAACGAAGACGGCGACCCCGTGTTCCGGGTGAGCGACGAAGCGCGCATGATGCGCCTGACCATGGGCGTGAGCGCCAACGGCGGCTTCGACCTCGACGCCGGGCAGGCCGCCTTCCACGGCGCCGCCCAGGCCCGGCTCGATGTGCTCGAAGGCAAGATGGGCGCCAAACTGTGGCTGCCCTCGGAAAAGGGACACGAATTCAACGCCCTGGTGCCGGTGCGCGAGGCCGGCGGCGGCGTGCGCCACAAGCCCGTCGACCTGTGCCGCATGCGCGCCATGATCGAGGCCAACCTAACCGGCTATGCCGGCGCCAGCGCCTGCACCAGCCTCGACCTCGAGTTCGACATGGGCCGTGGCGGCCAGGCCGTGGTCCTGCGCGGCGTGGAGCAGCCCGGCGTGGTGGCCGAAAAGCGCGACCGCCGCTTCAAGGCCCGCGCCCGACGGCACGACGCCCTGTTCGCCGGCATCCGCGGCGGCGCCGAGGTCACCGGCCGCATCGAATGGGACAACCCCGACAGCCGCAAGGGCCAGGGCCCCGGCTGGGAGACCCTGGGCGAGCTGGGCGCCGCCGGCCAGCTGCAGGCCGGCCTCGGTCTGGAGCGTGAATACGAGATCGTCTTCGAATACGGCAAGTTCCACCTGCTGTTCAAGGCCAGCGCCGCCTTCGGCGTCGGCTGCGGCGGCGAATTCCACTGCCAGGTCGGCTACGAGAACATCGGCTCGCTGCTCATGCATGTGTACCAGCAGCTCATGCGCGAGGACTTCGACAAGCTGCTGTTCGTGCAGGAA
>JALWNJ010000046.1 GCA_026995955.1 Gammaproteobacteria bacterium | reverse complement strand
GATGACGGCCTCGTTGGCGCCGCCGTGGGCTGGCCCCCAGAGCGAGGCGATGCCGGCAGCGATGGCGGCGAAGGGGTTGGCCTCGGAGCTGCCGGTGAGGCGCACGGTGGAGGTGGAGGCGTTCTGCTCGTGGTCGGCGTGCAGGATGAAGATCAGGTCCAGCGCGCGGATGTGCAGCGGGTTGGGGCGGTACTCCTCGGTGGGCACGCCGAACATCATGTGCAGGAAGTTCTCGGTGTAGCCGAGGTCGTTGCGCGGGTAGATGAATGGCTGGCCGATGGAGTACTTGTAGCTCCAGGCGGCGATGGTCGGCATCTTGGCGATCATGCGATAGGCGGAGATCTCGCGCTGGCGCGGGTCGTGCACATTGGTGGAGTCGTGGTAGAACGAACTCAGGGCACCGACGATGCCGACCATGATGGCCATCGGGTGGGCGTCGTGCCGGAAGCCGCTGTAGAAGTTGCGCAGCGCCTCGTGGAGCATGGTGTGCTCCTGGATGATGCCGGTGAACTCGTCGAGCTGGCGGCGCGTGGGCAGCTCGCCGTAGAGCAGCAGGTAGCAGACCTCGGGATAGGTGCTGTACTCGGCCAGCTGCTCGATGGGGTATCCGCGGTACATGAGGATGCCCTTTTCGCCATCGATGAAGGTGATGGCGCTGCGGCAGCTGGCGGTGGAGAGGAAGCCCGGGTCGTAGGTGAAGTAGCCAAGCTCACGGTATAGGCTGCGGATGTCGATGCAGGACGGTCCCAGGGTCGGATCGTGGATGGGCAGTTCGATCTGCCGCCCGCTCCGGTTGTCGGTGAGGGTGACGGTGTCCTTGCTGCTCATGCCGGGCTCCTCGGCTGGTGGTTCTCGAAAGGGGCCATTGTACCGCAAGTGGGATGCGGCGGGTGGAGGTGGGTGTTGGGGCCCCGGCGCGGTGCGCCGGGGCCGGTTTGGGCTCAGTGCATCCGGAGCAGGGTGTAGAGGGCGTCCTTGAGCTGCAAGCGTTCCTTCTTCAGTGCCGTCACCATGTGTTCGTCGGCGGGGCGCCGGTGGCGCTGGATGTCCTGCACCGTTTCGGTGACCTGATGATAGCGGTCGATGAGACGGTTGATCTGCGGGTCGCGCGCTTTCAGCGCGTCGATGCGATCGCGCAGTTCCGGCAGTTCATGGTAGATGTCGTGGTTCCAGCGGATCATGCTTCCTCCTTTCTTTCCTTTGGCGGGAACCATGGAGTGTAGCCGGAATTTTGCGGTTTGCAGGGTGCAAGTGACTGTTTGTGAAGGAAAGTTGGAAAATCAGCCGATTGTGATGCAATGCTGAACGCGTGATTCAGGAAGCACCGGCAAGTGATTGATCGCCCGTTTCATGCCCCGTAGCGGCGCGCGACATAGTCCTCGATGAGGGCCTTGAATTCCTCGGCGATGCCCTCGCCCTTGAGGGTGGGGCCCTTCTCGCCGTCGATGTAGACCGGGGCCACCGGCCGCTCGCCGCTGCCGGGCAGGCTGATGCCGATGTCGGCATGGCGGCTCTCGCCGGGGCCGTTGACCACGCAGCCCATGACCGCCACGCGCATCGCGGCTACCTCGGGGTGGCGCTTGCGCCATTCCGGCATGCGCTGTCGCAGGAAGCCCTGCACCTCCTCGGCCAGGCGCTGGAAGTAGTCGCTGCTGGTGCGGCCGCAGCCGGGGC
>JALWNJ010000045.1 GCA_026995955.1 Gammaproteobacteria bacterium | reverse complement strand
CCTCCATCTCGTATTCCTTCCAGCCGAGCAGCGACTCCTCGAGCAGCACCTCGGTGGTCGGCGACATGTCGAGACCGCGCTTGACGATCTCCTCGAACTCCTCGCGGTTGTAGGCGATGCCGCCGCCGGTGCCGCCCAGGGTGAAGGAAGGCCGGATGATGACCGGAAAGCCGATGCCGGCCTGGATCTGCTGCGCCTCCTCGAGGCTGTGCGCCACGGCGGAACGGGCCGATTCCAGACCGATCTCGTCCATCGCCTTGCGGAAGCGCTCGCGGTCCTCGGCCATGTCGATGGCGTCGATGCTGGCGCCGATCAGCTCCACGCCGAAGCGTTCCAGCACCCCCTCACGGTTGAGGTCCAGGGTGCAGTTGAGCGCGGTTTGCCCGCCCATGGTGGGCAGCAGCGCATCCGGTCGTTCCTTTTCGATGATCCTGGCCACCGTTTTCCACTCGATGGGCTCGATGTACACCGCATCGGCGGTGTCGGGGTCGGTCATGATGGTGGCCGGATTGGAATTGACCAGAATGACGCGGTAGCCCTCCTCCTTGAGCGCCTTGCAGGCCTGGGCCCCGGAATAGTCGAACTCGCAGGCCTGGCCGATGACGATGGGGCCGGCGCCGATGATGAGGATGCTCTGGATGTCGGTTCTCTTGGGCATGGTGTCCGGTGTCTCGTGATTCAGCGGGCCTGCTGCATGAGTTCGATGAAGCGGTCGAACAGCGGGGCGACATCATGCGGGCCGGGGCTCGCCTCGGGGTGGCCCTGGAAGCCGAAGGCCGGGTGTTCGGTGTGCTCGATGCCCTGCAGCGAACCGTCGAACAGCGAACGGTGGGTGGCCCTGAGGTGCCCGGGCAAGCTCTCCTCGTCCACTGCGAAGCCGTGGTTCTGGCTGCTGATCATCACCCGTCCGGTGGCCAGATCCTGCACCGGATGGTTGGCGCCGTGGTGGCCGAACTTCATCTTCACCGTGCGCGCGCCGCTGGCCAGTCCCAGCAGCTGGTGGCCGAGGCAGATGCCGAACATCGGCACATCGCGCGCCAGCAGCTCGCGGATGGCATCCTGGGCGTAGTCGCAGGGATCGGGATCACCGGGTCCGTTGGAGAGGAAGACACCGTCCGGTTTCAGGGCCAGCACTTGCTCCACCGGCGTCTGCGCCGGGACCACGGTGATGTGACAGCCGCGATCGACCAGCATGCGCAGGATGTTGCGCTTGACGCCGAAGTCGTAGGCCACCACATGCAGGGGCAGCTTCTCGTCGATGGGATGCGGCGCCTCGGGCAGGCCGTTTTTCAGATCCCAGGTGCCCTGCGCCCACTCGTAGGGCATGTGCGTGGTGACCTCGCGGGCGAGATCCATCCCCTTCAGCCCGGGGAAGGCGCGCGCTGCCTCGATGGCGGCCTGCGCGTCGATGTCGTCGCCCGCCGCCACGATGCAGCCGTTCTGCGCGCCCTTCTCGCGCAGGATGCGGGTCAGGCGGCGGGTGTCGATGTCGCTGATGGCGACGATGCCGTGGCGCTGCAGGTACTCCGGCAGGGATTCGGTGGCGCGCCAGCTGCTCACGCGCGGCGGCAGATCGCGGATGACCAGGCCAGCGGCATGGATGCGGGAGGATTCCTCGTCGTCGGGGTTGACGCCGACATTGCCGATGTGGGGGTAGGTCAGGGTGACGATCTGAC
>JALWNJ010000044.1 GCA_026995955.1 Gammaproteobacteria bacterium | reverse complement strand
TCCTCAAGGTCGGTGCCGCCGAGCAGGGCCGTTGCCATGCCCGCGCCACCGACCTTGAGGAAGTCGCGTCGTTTCACGGTTTGTCCTCCGATGGGTTGCAGTGAGTCTCCGGCCGGGGCCGGTGGTTTCTTTCGAACCGCTACGGAGGATGTGACAAAAGATACGGAGGCGTCAGTGACCAGGGTTCCCTGAGGTGGGTGACCCGGGTCACGCAGGCCCCGGCGATGGCTCAGCCGGCGGCGAGCAGCTCCAGCAGCTCCTGCTGGGCGTTGCGCGGCTTGCCCTTGCCCGGGCTCAGGCGGCGGTAGCTGCCGTCGCGGCGCAGGGCCCAGGCACCGGTGTTGTCTGCGAGGTAGAGCGACAGTCCTTCCTGCACCACGCGCCGGCGCAACTGCGGATCCAGGATCGGGACACAGGTCTCGATGCGACGGAAGAAGTTGCGCGGCATCCAGTCGGCGCTGGAGATGAAGACCTCTTCCTCGCCATCGTTGTGGAAGCGGAACACGCGCGAGTGTTCCAGGAAGCGGCCCATCACCGAGCGCACGCGGATGTTGTCGGACACGCCGGGAATGCCGGGGCGCAGGGCGCAGATGCCGCGCACGACGAGATCCACCCGAACGCCTGCCTGCGAGGCCCGGTACAGGGCCTTGATGATCTCCGGTTCGATGAGTGCGTTCATGCGCGCGGTGATGCGTGCCTTGCGCCCGGCACGGGCGTGTTCGGCCTCGCGCTCGATGCGTTCCATCATGCCCTTGTGCAGGGTGAAGGGGGCCTGCAGGATGCGGCGCAGGCGGATACTGCGCCCCAGCCCGGTGAGTTCCTGGAAGATGCGGTGCACGTCCTCGCCCAGATCCCGGTCGGCGCTCATCAGGCCGAAGTCGGTATAGGCGCGGGCGGTGCCGGCATGATAGTTGCCGGTGCCCAGATGCACATAGCGGCGGATGCGGCCGCGTTCGCGACGCACGATGAGCAGCATCTTGGCATGCGTCTTGTAGCCCACCACGCCGTAGACGACATGGGCGCCGGCCTCCTGCAGCCGCGAGGCCAGGCGGATGTTGGCCTCCTCGTCGAAACGCGCCTTCAGCTCCACCACCACGGTGACTTCCTTGCCGTTGCGGGCGGCGCGCTCCAGCGCCTCCACCAGCGCCGAGCGGTCACCGGTGCGGTACAGGGTCTGCTTGATGGCCAGCACCTGTGGGTCTTCGGCGGCCTGACGCACCAGCTCGATCACCGGCTGGAACGACTGGTAGGGATGGTGCAGCAGGATGTCGCCGGCGGCGATGGCCCCGAACAGATCCTCGCGCTCCTGTACCGCCTCGGGCAGCGCGGGCGTGAAGGGCGGGAACTTGAGATCGGGCCGGTCCACCAGATCGGGCACTGCCAGCAGCCGGCGCAGGTTGACCGGGCCATTGACCTGGTACAGGTCGGCCTCGCCGAGATGGAACTGCGCCAACAGGAAGTCGATGGCCTTGCGCGAGCAGTTGTCGGCGACCTCGAGGCGTACCGCGGCGCCGTAGTTGCGCGACGGCAGCTCGCCCTCCAGGGCGCGCCTGAGGTCCTGGATCTCCTCCTCGTCGACGAACAGGTCGCTGTTGCGGGTGACGCGGAACTGGTAGCAGCCGGTGACCTTCATGCCCGGAAACAGCTCGTCGACAAAGGCATGGATGATGGAGGACAGGAACACGAACT
>JALWNJ010000043.1 GCA_026995955.1 Gammaproteobacteria bacterium | reverse complement strand
AGCTCCACAACGGCAGACTCAGGGCCCAGCCCTGCGGCACCGAGGTGCCGGCGCGATCACTGTACCAGCGCAGGTGCTCGGCCGTGGAACCCGCGCCGCTGATCATCATCTCCGGCTGGCCGAGCAGCCCCTGGCGCACGGCAAGGAACAGCAGCAGGATGGCGATCAGCGTGTACAGCGCGAGCGCCAGCTGCATGGCATTGTGCAGGCCCGGATGCGTCGGGTGCCGGCGCTGCCGCAGGCCCAGCGCCAGCAGCCAGCCGGCCACGGCAAGGCCCAGCAGGGGCGGTGCCTGGGAAAGGCCGATACCGAGCAGGAACCAGGCGCCACTGCCGAGGGGGGTGAGGCGGCTGCGGCCAAGCACCAGCGCCAGTACCGCCAGTACCAGGATCACGCCCCAGTAGAGTACGGCCGGCCCCATGCCTGGCCCGCCGACGAGCAGAATCCAGCGGTCCTCGCCCGGTTGCAATCCAAGGCGCACATTGGCCAGCGGCAGCCCGGCCTCGAATGCCGGCGTGCGTGTGAGCAGACCCTGCCGGCCGGCATCGCGCCAGCGCATCTCGACCCGATGACGGCCCGGGGGGATGGCGATGTCCACCTGGCGCCCCTCCGGCAGGGGCAGCAGGCGGTCGTCGAGGCGTATTGCCTGCAGCCTGGCGTCTGCCGGCAGTCGGGGACGCCAGTGCTGGCCCTCGGTGGCATGCAGATGGACCGAGAGCGTCACCTCGCTCGCCTGGGCGCCGACACGCCGTTCGAGGCCCAGCCGTTGCAGCGTGAGCGTGGGGCCGGGTACCGCTTCGGGGCGCAGGATGTGCAGGGTCACGGATTCGCCGGGCCAGGGTCGCCACTGCAGGCGGCGTTGGGGGCCGCGTTCGTCGTCCGGCAGCACCGGGAGCCCCTGATGCTGCAGGTGCCACTGTGGACCGGGCGCCACTTCCCAGATTTCGTACCAGCCGTCGCCATCCGCGGGCAGGCTGTCCTCTGCAGCCTGCAGCCGCAGTTCGGGGCGGATCTCGAGGCGGCTGCGGATCAGGCGGTCACGCTGGCCCGGTGCCAGCGTGACCGTCATGCGGCCCCGGGCGACCGGAACCTCCTGCAAGGGTGCCTCGCCCGGCAGCAGGGGAAGGTTCAGGTGCACGGCGCTGTCGGCCGGGCCGGAGCGGTGGATGCGGGTCGTGGCGGTCCACGCCAGCCCGAGATGCAGCGTACGCCGCACCTCGACCAGGGCCGGCAGGTGGCCCGGTTCGAGTTTCGGCTCAGGGGCGGCAGTCTGGGCCTGGTGCCGGCGCTGCAGATGCAGCTGTGCCGGGGGCGGAGCCAGGGCGTCGCCGGCCGCCCAGTCTTGCAGATCGAGCCGGAGATGGCGCGGAGGCCGGCGGAAGTCGATGTCGAGGGCGTCGGCGGCGGAGTCGATCCGACCCTGCAGGTGCAGGCGCCGGATGCCGGCCTCGAGCACGACCTCGCCCTGCCCCCGGGCATCGCGCAGGACGAATGCCGGTTGCCCGTCGAGGCGCGCCGAGCGCAACACCCAGCCTCCCCCGATACGGGGCAGGGCGTAGGCGGCGCGCGCCGCCGCGTGCAGTTCGAGCTCCAGACCCAGGGTGTTGCCTTCGGTGTAGATCCGCACGGCATGGAGATCGACGCAGCGTGGCCGGCAAGGTGGCGGTGCCAGCAGCCGCTGACGCAGTTC
>JALWNJ010000042.1 GCA_026995955.1 Gammaproteobacteria bacterium | reverse complement strand
GACATGCAGATGCTGGACTCGCGCGGCGGCGAGGCCGGCTTCGCTGCCCCGGCCCAGGGCGGCGGCCAGCGTCCGCAGCCGGCCCCCGCGGCCCAGCCGGCCCCGGCCGCCGCCGAACCGCCGATGGGCGACTTCGACGACGACATCCCGTTCTAGTGCGCAAGGGGCATCCGCCCCTCCGGCGGGTGCCCTTTTCCCGTCTCTCGCCTTCGCCCGCGGCATCGGGCTTTCTTGCCCGATGGTTGCGCAAGGCACGGATTCCCCCTCAAGACTGCCAACTTGCGGCCGATATCCCGGGCATGAGGCAAACCTTCACCACTCTGGCGATCCTGCTGGCTCTGGCGCCCGCAGCCGTGGCCGACCTGCTGCCGCTGCCGGCGGAGCCGGACTTCGAGCGGCGCTGGCAGTTCGAGGAAACGGCGGGGCAGTGCGTGCTGAAGCAGCGGTTGCCGCTGCTCGGCGAGCTGCGTTTCCTGCGCGGCCCGGGGCGCCCGTTGCGGCTGCAGCTCGAGACCCGGCTGCCCCTCAACCGGGCCGGTGACGCCGAGCTGGGCCTCGGCGCGCCGCCCTGGCGTGGGGGCGAGGCGGTCCGGCATACGCTGCGTCTGCGCACGCTGCCCGGACGCACGCCGCTGGTGCTGGCGACGCCGGTGGCGCTGGATCTGTTCCAGGGGCTGTACGCCGGGCGCCAGCTGGAATTTGCCCTGCCGCCACAGGGCGAGGGGTTGTACCGGCTGCGGCTTGCGGTCACCCCGATCGGCTTCCCCGCGGCGGCGGATGCCTTTGCCGCCTGTGTCGCGCGCATCGTCCCCGCCGAGCCGCCGGCGGTCGCAACCGCGCCGGCGCAGGCCCCGGGGGCACAGGTGCAGGGTGCCGCACCGCGCCCGGTACAGGCGCTGATCGACGAAAGCCGCCTGCACCGTGAGGTGCCGGACCCCAGGCTGGAGCAGTTGCAGTCCGCGCCGGCGCCCGCCGGCGGCGAGGGGCTGGCCTATCGCCGTGGCGGCGAGGGTCGGCCGCCGGTGCGCATTCGCATTCCCTGATATAATCCGCCGTTTTCGACGGCACTGATCATCAGGGGAACCCGCGATGTCCGAATCCCGCATCAACAAGGTGGTGCTGGCCTATTCCGGTGGGCTGGACACCTCCGTCATCCTCAAGTGGCTGCAGGAGACCTACGACTGCGAGGTGGTGACCTTCACCGCCGACATCGGCCAGGGCGAGGAGGTGGAGCCGGCGCGTGCCAAAGCCGAGGCGCTGGGCGTCAAGGAGATCTACATCGAGGACCTGCGCGAGGACTTCGTGCGCGACTACGTGTTCCCCATGTTCCGCGCCAACACCGTCTACGAGGGCGAGTATCTGCTGGGCACCTCCATCGCGCGGCCGCTCATCGCCCGTCGCCTGGTGGAGATCGCCAACGAGACCGGCGCCGACGCCATCTCCCACGGCGCCACCGGCAAGGGCAACGACCAGGTGCGTTTCGAGCTGGGTGCCTATGCCCTGCGTCCCGACATCCGCGTCATCGCCCCCTGGCGCGAGTGGGACCTGCTGTCGCGCGAGAAGCTGTTGGCCTATGCCGAGCAGCACGGCATTCCCATCGAACAGAAGCGGGGTCGCAAGTCGCCCTATTCGATGGACGCCAACCTGCTGCACATCTCCTACGAGGGCGGCCTGCTGGAGGATCCCTGGAACG
>JALWNJ010000041.1 GCA_026995955.1 Gammaproteobacteria bacterium | reverse complement strand
CCCGCAGCGACAAGGCCGTGGGCGGGAACCCCGAAGGGGCGCGGGCTCCGGGGTGCCCTTCTTTGCCTACTTTCTTGGGCAAGCAAGAAAGTAGGGCGCGCTCGCGCAGCGAGTGTGCAACCAAGAACAGGTGTGAGGGACTTGGATCGAGTGGCGAGGCAAAACGAAGTCTCCACCACCCTGGTCCCAAGCCCCAAATCCCTGGCTCCTTCCCGGCCCCATGAAACTGCACCTCATCACCATCGGCACCCGCATGCCCGCCTGGGTGCAGCAGGGCTTTGCCGAATATGCCGGCCGCATGCCGCCGGAGTGTCCGCTGCTGCTGAAGGAGCTGCCGGCCGGCCGGCGCGGCAAGGGCGCGGACACGAAGCGCATCGTGGCCGAGGAGTCACAGCGGCTGCTGGCGGCGGTGCCGAAGGGGGCGCGGGTGGTGCTGCTGGATGTCGAGGGGCGGCTGCACGACACGCCCGGGGTGGCGCGGCGGCTGTCGGAGTGGATGATGGAGGGGCGCGACACGGCGCTGCTGGTGGGCGGGCCGGAGGGCGTGGACGCGGCCTGCCGGCAGCGGGCGGACGAGCGCTGGTCGCTGTCGCCGCTGACCTTTCCGCATCCGCTGGTGCGGGTGATCCTGGCCGAGCAGCTCTACCGCGCCTGGAGCCTGCTCCACAACCATCCCTATCATCGCGCATGAACACGGCGAGCGGACAGGCGCCCCTGCTGGTGCTGGCCTCGGCCTCTCCGCGGCGGCGGGAACTGCTGGCGCAGATCGGCGTCCCACACGAGGTGCGCCCGGTGCACATCGACGAGACGCGGCTGGAGGGAGAGTCGCCGCGCGCCTTCGTCGAGCGGCTGGCCCTGGAGAAGGCCCTGGCCGGGCTGGATGTGACCGATGGCCGTCTGCCGGTGCTGGGATCGGATACCATTGTGGTGGTGGACGGGACGGTACTCGGCAAGCCGTGCGACGCAGACGATGCGCGGCGCATGCTGCGTCTGCTGTCGGGCCGCGCGCACCAGGTGCTGACGGCCGTGGCACTGGCGCAGGGCACGCGCAGCGGGCTGCGCCTGTCGGAGAGCACGGTGCACTTCGCGCCGCTCGACGACGAGTGGATCCGGCGCTACTGGGCCAGCGGCGAACCGGCCGACAAGGCCGGGGCCTATGCGGTGCAGGGGCTGGCTGCGCTGCGCATCCGCCGCATCGAGGGCAGCTTTTCCGGCATCATGGGGCTGCCGCTATATGAAACGGGCGAGCTGCTGGCCGAGTTCGGCATCGACCCCTCGAACCAATGGAACAGGAACCCGGCATGAGTGCGGAACTGCTGATCAACGTGACCCCGATGGAGACCCGCGTGGCGCTGGTGGAGAACGGTGTGCTGCAGGAGATCTCCATCGAGCGCAGCAGCCGGCGCGGGCATGTCGGCAACATCTACAAGGGCCGGGTGACGCGGGTGCTGCCGGGCATGGACGCAGCCTTCGTGGACATCGGGCTGGAGCGCGCCGCGTTCCTGCATGCCTCCGACATCGTGCCGCGCGGCAACGGCGAGGAGGCCGAGCACGAGGAGCAGATCACGCGCCTGCTGCACCAGGGCAAGGAGCTGCTGGTGCAGGTGATCAAGGACCCGCTCGGCAGCAAGGGCGCACGGCTCACCACCCACCTGACCATTCCCTCGCGCTTTCTGGTGCTGATCCCGGACGGCGGC
>JALWNJ010000040.1 GCA_026995955.1 Gammaproteobacteria bacterium | reverse complement strand
GCGCAGGCCCAGGGTGACGACCGGGCGCTGGCCCAGGGCATGCAGCATGCGCATGAAGGCATCGGCCTGGCGCACCGGCACGCCGTTGAGGGAGACGATCTCGTCCCCGGCACGCAGGCCGGCCTCTGCGGCCAGGCTGCCGGCCGCCACGAAGCGCACCAGCCAGGCCTCGATCTGTCCATCGCGGCTCAGGGGCACCACATCGAACTGCTCCACCAGCCGTTGCTGGTCGTGCATGACCGCTTCGAGCCTGGCCGCGTCGAGACGGATGACCCGCGCCTCGGGGATCGGGGCGCTCCCCTGGGCCGGCTGTTCCACGCCATTGAGCGTCAGCCGGTATCCGCCCTGTTCACCACAGCGAAAGCGGGCACTGTGACGCCCCTCCAAACCAACGAAACGGCACTGTTCGATCCGGTCGCCCACGGCCAGGACTTCGCTGTCCCCATTGCCATGGCTGATGATGATGCGCACCGGATGGTCTTCCTGCTCGATGATGCCGGCCAGCCGCACATCCGGTGCCGGAGCCTCGTCGCGTCCTGCCGTGGCCAGCAGCGGCAAAACCACGACCCCCGGCAGCAGAAGGCCCAGCCACAGCAGATTTCGGCGTGGTGTCATCATGCGGGGAAGAAATCGATCGGGTAGTCGATGGTGAGCGTGGCCACATCCTTGGCACCGAAATCGAACCGCTTGACCTTGAGCACCAGCTTGCGCTCGAGGCGGGGATGGTTCAGCTCGCTGGAGACGATACGGCAGGATACGACCTTGCCCGAGGGGGCGATGGTCAGGCGCAACACCACCTTGCCGCGCAGGGTGGGGTCCTTGCGCAGGGCACGGTTGTACAGCGCATAGATGGCGTGCTTGTTGCGGTCGAAGACGAGCTGGATCTCTTCCGGGGTACGGCCGGCCTGATGCCCCCTGCCCTTGCGCCCATTGCCGCCCGTGGCGCCCACCGTACCGATGCTGCTGCTGACTGCGGCACTGCGATGGCCGCCGCGCACACCGCCGCCCCCCGTATCGCGGCTCAGGGCAGCGGTATTGATGCCACTGCTGCGTCTGCCGGCGGCTGCCGTGACCAATGCACGCTCGGCATGGCCCTTTCGGGGCGCCGCGCCACTGCTCAGATGGCGTTTCCCAAGGCTGGACACGGCCGGCGTCTCCCGAAGGGCCGCAAGCTCGTCACGGAAGGCGAGCACACCGGCCTTTTCGGCACGCTGGCGGGCCGCCTTGCGGGCGGGTGCGGGCCTGGTCGGCTTGCTGCGCACGGTTTTCGGTGGCGTCTTCGGTTTGGGCTTTTCCGCCTTTGGCCTTGGCACTTCCTTTTTCCTTTGCACGGGCTTCGGCGGTGCGGCACGCCGCTGCATGACGAGCCGGGCAATGCGCGGCGGAACCTCGACGGCCTTCTCGCGGTTGTCTTCGGGCACGGGCAACCAGGGCATGACCAGACCGAGAAACAGGAACAGGCCGAGGATCAGCAACAGGATGCGCCGGAAACGCCGCTGCTCCTCTTCCGGGATCTCCCAGGGAAGCTGGGGTGTCATGTAGGCTACGGACACCGTCAGCCCTCCTGAGCACCCTTTTGCAGCACCGCAAGGGAAATGCGCTCGAAGCCGGCACCGGTGGCGGCCAGCATCACCTGCTTGAGCAGACGGAAGGGAATCGTGCGGTCTCCCATGATGGTGACTTCGCGCCGGGTGCCGGAGGTC
>JALWNJ010000039.1 GCA_026995955.1 Gammaproteobacteria bacterium | reverse complement strand
TTCGGTATCCCGCGTCGGTGGCGCGGCACAGACCAAGATCATCAAGAAGCTCGGCGGCGGTGTGCGACTGGCCCTCGCCCAGTACCGCGAGCTGGCGGCCTTCTCGCAGTTCGCCTCCGATCTCGACGAGGCCACCCGCAAGCAGCTGGAGCGCGGTGAGCGCGTCACCGAGCTGATGAAGCAGCCGCAGTACAGCCCGCTGAGCATTGCCGAGATGGCATTCTCGCTGTTCGCCGCCAACGAGGGGTACCTCGACGACATCGATGCCAAGAAGGTGGTCGACTTCGAAAAGGCCCTGCACAGCTATCTGCGCTCCGAGCATGGCGATCTGCTGGCCAAGATCAACGAAACGGCCGACTACAACGAAGAGATCGAAGCGGCAATGCGCAAGGCCCTTGACGACTTCAAGGCCAACCACGTCTGGTAAGCGAGGGCTGACCCATGTCGGGTGAAAAAGAGATCCGCACGAAGATCAAGAGTATCCAGAGTACTCAGAAGATCACCAAGGCCATGGAGATGGTGGCCGCGAGCAAGATGCGCAAGGCGCAGGACCGGATGGCCGGGACCCGTCCCTATGCCCGCAAGATCCGCAATGTGATCGGGCATCTGGCGATGGCGCATCCGGAATACAAGCATCCGTTCCTGGTCGAGCGCGAGGCGAAGCGGGTTGGATTCATCGTCATCTCCACCGACCGCGGCCTGTGCGGCGGCCTGAACATCAACCTGTTCAAGAAGGCCGTGACCGCGATGAAGGAGTGGCAGGAGCAGGGCGTGGAGATCGATCTCTGCGTCATCGGCTCCAAGGCCTCCAACTTCTTCCGCCGGCATGGGAACATCGTCTCCGAGATCACCCATCTCGGTGACACGCCGCACATCGCCGAGCTGATCGGTACCATCAAGGTGATGCTCGACAGCTACGAGGAGGGCCGTATCGACCGCCTGTACCTGGTGGCCAACGAGTTCATCAACACCATGAGCCAGAAGCCGTACGTGCAGCAGCTCATCCCGGTGGAGGCCTCCGAGGAGGAGGAGCTCAAGCACCACTGGGACTACCTCTACGAGCCGGATTCGAAGGAGGTGCTCGACGGGTTGCTGATGCGCTTCATCGAATCGCAGGTGTATCAGGGCGTGGTGGAGAACGTGGCCTGTGAAATGGCCGCGCGCATGGTGGCCATGAAGAGCGCCACCGACAACGCCGGTACCATCATCAACGAGCTGCAGCTGGTCTACAACAAGGCACGCCAGGCCGCGATCACCCAGGAGATCTCCGAGATCGTCGCTGGTGCGGCTGCCGTTGGCTGAGGCTGAAACGAAAGAATCTGGATTGCGAGGAAACAGGTCATGAGTTCTGGAAAAATCGTAGAAATCATCGGCGCCGTGGTGGACGTGGAGTTCCCGCGCGATGCCATCCCCAAGGTGTACGACGCGCTCAAGATCGAAGAGAACGGCCTGGTGCTGGAAGTGCAGCAGCAGCTCGGTGATGGTGTCGTGCGCACCATTGCCATGGGTCCCTCCGAGGGCCTGCGTCGTGGCCTGACGGTGACCAACACCGGCGCGCCGATTTCGGTGCCGGTAGGCAAGGCCACACTGGGCCGGGTCATGAATGTGCTCGGCGAGCCGGTGGACAATGCCGGCCCGGTTGAGTCCGACGAGAAGTGGGCCATCCACCGCAAGGCGCCCAGCTTCGAGGAGCTGTCGGGTTCCACCGAACTGCTCGAGACCGGCATCAAGGTGATCGACCTGCTGTGCCCCTTCGCCAAGGGGGGCAAGGTTGGCCTGTTCGGTGGCGCCGGTGTGGGCAAGACCGTGAACATGATGGAGCTGATCCGCAACATCGCCATCGAGCACAGCGGCTACTCCGTGTTCGCCGGCGTGGGCGAGCGCACCCGCGAGGGCAACGACTTCTACTACGAGATGAAGGAGTCGAACGTGCTCGACAAGGTGGCGCTGGTGTACGGCCAGATGAACGAGCCGCCGGGCAACCGTCTGCGCGTGGCCCTGACCGGCCTGACCATGGCCGAGTACTTCCGCGACGAGGGCCGTGACGTGCTGATGTTCATCGACAACATCTACCGTTATACCCTGGCCGGTACCGAGGTCTCGGCACTGCTCGGCCGCATGCCGTCGGCGGTGGGTTACCAGCCGACCCTGGCCGAGGAGATGGGCAAGCTGCAGGAGCGCATCACCTCCACCAAGACCGGTTCCATCACCTCCATCCAGGCCGTGTACGTGCCGGCGGACGACCTCACCGACCCGTCTCCGGCTACCACCTTCGCCCACCTCGACGCCACCGTGGTACTGTCGCGCCAGATCGCCGAGCTGGGCATCTACCCGGCCGTGGATCCGCTCGATTCCACCTCGCGCCAGCTCGACCCGCAGGTGGTGGGCCAGGAGCACTACGATGTGGCCCGTGGCGTGCAGAACACGCTGCAGCGCTACAAGGAACTGAAGGACATCATCGCCATCCTCGGCATGGACGAGCTGTCGGAGGAAGACAAGCTGATCGTGGCCCGCGCGCGCAAGATCCAGCGTTTCCTCTCCCAGCCGTTCTTCGTGGCCGAGGTGTTCACCGGTGCCCCCGGCAAGTATGTGACGCTGAAGGACACCATTCGTGGCTTCAAGGCCATCCTCGATGGCGAATACGACCATCTGCCGGAGCAGGCCTTCTACATGGTCGGAACCATTGACGAGGCAGTGGAAAAAGCCGAGTCGATGAAGTAAGGAGGCCCCCATGGCCATGACCATTCATGTAGACATTGTGAGCGCCGAGGAGGAGATCTACTCCGGCCCGGCGAACGAGGTGTTCGCACCGGCGGTGATGGGCGAGGTCGGTATCCTGCCTCGCCACTCGCCGCTGATCACGCACCTCAAGCCCGGCGAGGTCGTCGTGCGACAGGAGGGGAAGGAGGATCAGTACTTCTTCGTCTCCGGCGGCATCCTCGAAGTGCAGCCGCATGTGGTGACGGTGCTGGCGGACACGGCCATCCGTGCCGCCGACATCGACGAGGCAGAGGCCAAGGCCGCCAAGGAGCGGGCGGAAGAGGCCATGCGCAACAGCCAGAGCGATCAGGAGTATGCCAAGGCCAATGCCGAGCTGCTCGAGGCGATTGCGCAGCTCCGCATGCTGGAGCACATCCGCAAGAAGGTCGCACGCTGAGGCGTGACCCGCAATCCGGAACCGATGGGGCGGCATGGAAACATGCCGCCCCTTTTCTTTCCAGCCTTGCAGAGCATCGCCGGCGATAGGACAATGCCCGTAAGGGAAAGGCCCCTGCAAACCGCGGAGAAAATCGAGAGATGAAAGGGACCATCGTCATCCTGGCGGCCGGCCAGGGTACACGCATGAAATCCGATCTGCCCAAGGTACTGCACCGGATCGCCGGGAAACCCATGCTGCGGCATGTCATCGACACGGCCAGGGACCTGGCGCCCGAACGAATCGTCGTGGTGCATGGGCACGAGGGTGCCAAGGTGCGCGAGGCGATCACCGACGAGGACCTGCTCTGGGTCGAACAGGCAGAGCAGCTCGGGACCGGTCACGCCGTGGGCCAGGCCCTTGATGCCCTGATCGGGGAGACCACCCTGGTGCTTTACGGCGATGTGCCGCTGATTACGCCGCTGACCCTGGAACGGCTGCTGGTGAAACTGGAACAAGCCGATCTCTGTGTGCTGACCGCCGAGCTGGAAGATCCAACCGGGTATGGCCGTATCCTGCGGCAGGGAGAGGCACTCACGCGCATCGTGGAGGAGAAGGACGCAACAGACGAAGAACGCGAAATCCGCGAGATCAACAGCGGCATCATGGCGTTTCGTACCGAACTGCTGCGCGAATGCATTCGCGACCTGGACAACGACAATGCCCAGGGCGAGTTTTATCTCACCGACTGTGTGGCCATCGCACGAGACGCGGGCCACCGCGTGACGGCCGTCAAGGCAGAGGACGCCATCGAGATCCAGGGGGTGAACGACCGTGTGCAGCTGGCGGCGCTGGAACGGGCATGGCAACTGCGCAAGGCCACGGAATTGATGAAGGCGGGCGTCACCCTGCGCGACCCGGGGCGGGTTGACATTCGGGGGGCACTCTTCTTCGGCCGGGACTGCGAAATCGATGTCGGATGTGTCGTGGAAGGCGATGTGGTGCTGGGTGATCGGGTCTACATCGGGCCGAACTGCGTACTGCGGGACTGTACGCTGGAAGACGATACCCGCGTGGAGGCCAACAGCGTGATCGAACAGAGTCGGGTAGGGCGCGGCTGCCGGATCGGGCCTTTCGCACGCCTGCGCCCCGGCACCCGACTGGACAGCGGGGCACGCGTCGGCAACTTCGTCGAGATCAAGAACAGCCACATTGGCAGCGGCAGCAAGGTCAACCATCTGAGCTACATCGGCGATACCGAGATGGGCGAGGCGGTGAACATCGGTGCCGGCACCATCACCTGCAACTACGACGGGGCCAACAAGCATCGCACCGTGATCGGCGATCGCGCGTTCATCGGGTCCGATACCCAGCTCGTTGCCCCGGTCACTGTGGGCAGCGATGCGACCATCGGCGCCGGTTCAACCATCACCCGGGATGCCCCGGCCGGTGAATTGACGCTGAGCCGTGCGAAACAGACCACCATAACCGGCTGGCAGCGGCCGAAGAAAGAGGGGCGGTGACATGTGCGGCATCGTTGCGGCGATTGCCCAGCGGGATGTGGACCTGATCCTGCTGGAGGGACTCAAGCGCCTGGAATACCGCGGCTACGACTCTGCCGGAATGGCCATCCTGGATCAGGGCGAGATCGGTCGTCTGCGCAGTGTCGGCAAGGTGGTTGCGCTGGAGGCCCTGAACCGGACACAGCGCTTGCGCGGCACCCTCGGCATCGCCCATACCCGCTGGGCCACCCATGGCGAGCCCAGCGAGCGCAACGCCCATCCGCACATCTGCAACGGCCGCATCGCCGTGGTGCACAACGGCATCATCGAAAATCACGAGGCCCTGCGCGCGCAGCAGCAAGCGGACGGTCTGCGCTTTACTTCGGACACCGACACCGAGGTCATTGCCCACCAGATCTGGCAGCACGTGAACGAGGGGCTGCCGCTGGACGAGGCCGTGCGGCGCACCACCGAAGAGGTGGAGGGCGCCTATGCCATTGCCGTCATCGACCGCGAGGATCCGGAGCGGCTGGTGGCGGCCAGGCGCGGCAGCCCGCTGGTGATCGGCATCGGGTTGGGTGAGAACTTCCTCGCCTCGGATGTGCAGGCCCTGCTGCCGGTCACGCAACAGTTCATCTATCCGGAGAACGGTGATCTGGTGGTGCTGACCCGTGACGGAGTGGAGATTCGGGATGCCCATGGCAAGCGGGTGGAACGCCCGAATGTGCGCTCGGAGCTGTCCGCCGCCGAGGCGAGCAAGGGCGGCTTCAAGCACTACATGCTCAAGGAAATCCACGAACAGCCGCGCGCCATCGCCGATACCCTGGAGGGAAGGATCATCGGCAACCGGGTACCGGACGAGATCCTCGGCCCGGGCGCCGCGGCGATCCTGGACCGTATCCGCGCGGTGCAGATCGTCGCCTGTGGCACCAGCTATCATGCCGGCCTGGTGGCCCGCTACTGGTTCGAACAGCATGCCGGCCTGCGCTGCGAGGTCGAGGTGGCGAGCGAGTTCCGCTACCGCCGTCATGTGGTCGAGCCGGGCACGCTGTTCGTCACCATCTCCCAGTCCGGCGAGACCGCCGACACCCTGGCCGCGCTGATGCTGGCGAAGGAATTGGGCTACGAGGCCAGCCTGGCCATCTGCAACGTGCCGGAAAGCTCACTGGTACGCGAATCCGATCTGGTGCTGATGACCCGCGCGGGGCCGGAGATCGGCGTGGCGTCGACCAAGGCCTTTACCACCCAGCTGGTGGCGCTGATGCTGATGACGATCGTCGCCGGTCGCAGACACGGGCTGGGGCCGGACCAGGAGCAGGCCCTGTGCGGCGACCTGCTGGCCCTGCCCGGTCTGGTGGAGGCCGTGCTGGAGAGCGATGCCCCGACGCGCGGTTTCGCCGAACTCATCTCGGAACGCGAACACAGTCTGTTTCTGGGTCGCGGCCCGCACTATCCGGTGGCCATGGAAGGCGCGCTGAAACTGAAGGAGATCTCCTACATCCATGCCGAGGCCTATCCCGCCGGCGAACTCAAGCATGGCCCGCTGGCACTGGTCGATGCCGAGATGCCGGTAATCGCCGTGGCCCCGGACGATGCGCTGCTGGAAAAGCTCAAGTCCAATCTGGAGGAGGTGCGGGCACGCGGCGGCGAGCTGTATGTCTTCGCCGAGGAGAGCGCGGCCATGGACGAAGCGGGGGATGGCCTGCACCTGATCCGCGTGCCCTCGGCCCCCGAGAGTGTGGCGCCCATCGTCTACACGGTACCGTTGCAGCTGCTCGCCTACCATGCCGCCGTGATGAAGGGCACCGATGTGGATCAGCCGCGCAACCTGGCGAAGTCCGTCACCGTGGAATGACTGGACCCGCCAGAGCCGGGCGGGCAGAGCGTGATCGACTCAGGGCCGCACCAGCGGCTCCTCCACCTTTTTCCGTGCCTCCGGCCCCAGGAGCTGTTCGATCAGGGTCAGGGCGAAGTCCATGGCGGTGCCGGGGCCTCGTGAGGTGACCACCTTGCCGTCGACCTCCACCGGGGCGCCGGTGACGGTGGTGCCCGGCGGCCGGATGGCATCGAGGACGCCGGGATAGGAGGTGGCGCGGCGGCCCTCGAGCAGACCGGCGGCGGCCAGCACCTTGGGCGCGGCGCAGATGGCGCCGGTGAGGTGTCCGGCCTCTGCATGGTGCCTGAGGATCTTGCGCACCCGCTCGTCGGCCTCCAGGTGATCGGCGCCGGGCCGTCCGCCGGGCAGCACCACGGCGTCGAAGTCACGATCCATCACCTGGTCGATGCTGGTGTCGGGCACGATGACGGTGCCGCGCGAGCAGCGCACCGGGCCGTCCTTCAGCCCGGCGGTGACGACTTCGATGCCGGCGCGGCGCAGCAGGTCGATGATGGTGACGGCTTCGAGTTCTTCACAACCCTCTGCGAGGGGGACGAGGACGCTTGCCATGTGCTTTTCCTCCGGTCGAGCAGTTCGATGAGTTGCGAAACCCGCACCAGGCGCACCCCGCGGGCCTGCAGAGCCGGCAGCTCCTGACGCAGGGCCTGCAGGGTCTCGGCGTAGGGGTGGCCGATGACGACCGCGTGGCCCTTGCGTCGGGCCAGGCGCTCGGCCTGGTGCAGCTGGTGCCGCACCCAGTCGGCATCGTGCGGCGGGGCGCTGTCGAGGAAGACATCGCGTCGCAGCGCGGGCAGGCCTTGTTCTCTCATCATCTGCAGCGCCACCGTGTGCGGGGTGGTGCGGCTGTCGATGAAGTAGAGGCCCCCCTGGCGTTGCATCAGTTCCGCGAGCCACGCCATGTGACCCGGATGACGGGTGATGAGGCTGCCCATGTGGTTGTTGATGCCCTGCACATGCGGAACCGCAGCCAGCGCATCGTGCACGGTGCGGCGGAAGGCGGCCTCGGTCATGTCCAGTGTCACCCCGCCGGGTCCCAGGGACTTGCCATTGGTGGCCTGCATGGGCAGGTGCAGCATTACCTCGTGGCCGTTCCGGTGGGCCACCTCGGCAAGTTCGCGCCCATGCGGGGTATGCGGCAGTACGGCCAGCGTCAGCGGATAGTCGAGTTGCGCGACCTCAAGGTCGGGATGGCGATGATAGCCGATGTCATCGATGACAATGGCCATCAGCGGCGCCGCTGTGCCGGAGGCCGCGCCGCCCGCGACCAGCAGCAGGATCAGGCTGGCGAGGGCGGCGCGCAGCAC